>OMSH01000285.1 GCA_900313715.1 uncultured Prevotellaceae bacterium | reverse complement strand
GTTGGGCTTGAAGATGATGCGCGTGGTGAAGATAAGGCTGTGGAAATGGTTCATCGGGTGCTCACTGCTGATGGTGTGGTGCTCGGTATTCTTTGGCTTTATGTTCAAGGGAATGTATGAGGACACGTTCTTCTATCTAGGCGGTTTGCATGGGTTTAACGTGAGCAGTTGGCTGGAGAGTCAGGTGGGTGTACCTGGTGTGCTGATGATCTTGTTCTTTACTGCTGTATGTCTCTTGGCTTATTTGAGTACGCAAACCGTTATTTGGTTGCGTAAGTTGTTGGGCTTTGGCTATCTGAAGCGTAAGAAGAAGGATATTCCTGCGGATGAGGCTGAAGGAACTCCTACTGAAGATGAACTGCCGTTGACACTTAACCCGACGAATGAGGTGGAGGAAGATGCAAAGCCAACAGAAATTGACCTTGGCGCTCCTGGTGATAACAGCTTTATGGTATTGAACCCAGTTTCCGAGGTTACTCGTGAGGATGATAAGGAAGAATTGTTTGACGAGGAACCGGATGACGAGGATACCGATAAAAAAGACGAAGGGGGAGAACTTGGGTTCGATGTAGATGTTCCTGAAGATGGAGAAGTGGTAGAGATGGAACCTTATAACCCAAGATTGGATTTGTCACACTATAAGTTCCCGACACTCGACCTGATGAAGCATTTCGAAAATGACGGTCCGAGTGTGGATATGGAGGAGCAGCAGGCTAACAAGAACCGCATTGTGGAGGTGTTGCGTAGCTTTGGCATAGAGATAAAGACTATCACTGCGACGGTGGGTCCTACTATCACACTTTATGAGATTACCTTAGCCGAAGGTATTCGTATTGCCAAGATACGCAGCTTGGAAGATGATATTGCGTTACAGTTGGCTGCCTTGGGTATTCGTATCATTGCGCCTATACCTGGCAAGGGTACCATCGGTATTGAGGTGCCTAACAAGACACCAAGAGTTGTGTCAGGTCAGAGTGTGATAGGCAGCAAGGCATTCCAGGAGAGCAAGGCCGACCTGCCTATGGTGTTAGGTAAGACCATCAGCAACGAGCCTTTCGTGATTGACTTGGCGAAGATGCCTCACATGCTCGTGGCTGGTGCTACTGGTCAGGGTAAGTCGGTGGGCTTGAATGCCATGATTGCTTCGTTGCTGTATAAGAAGCATCCTGCTGAGTTGAAGCTTGTGCTGGTGGACCCGAAGAAGGTAGAGTTCAGCGTGTATAGCGAGCTCGACCATCATTTCCTGGCACAGTTGGAAGATGCTAAGGAGCCTGTGGTGACGGATGTCAAGAAGGTGGTGCGTACCCTCAATTCGCTGTGTGCTGAGATGGATGCCCGCTATGACTTGCTGAAGATTGCCAAGGTGCGCAATATCAAGGAATATAACGAGCGATTCAATAGTCGCCGTCTGAATCCGAACAACGGACATCGTTTCTTACCCTATATCGTGGTGGTGATTGATGAGTTCGGTGATTTGATTATGACGGCAGGAAAGGAGGTTGAGTTGCCTATTGCCCGCATCGCTCAGTTAGCCCGTGCCGTGGGTATCCACATGATTATCGCTACCCAGCGTCCTACGACCAACATCATTACGGGTACCATCAAGGCGAACTTCCCTGCACGTGTGGCATTCCGTGTGGCTGCTATGATTGACTCTCGTACCATCCTCGACCGTCCGGGTGCCAATCAGTTGATTGGTAAGGGTGATATGCTGTTCCTGCAAGGCAACGACCCTGTACGTGTGCAGTGCGCCTTTATCGATACCCCGGAGATTGAGAATATAGTGAAGTATATTGCCGAGCAGCAAGGTTATACCACACCATTCTATTTGCCAGAAGTGGCAGAAGATGTTGATTCAGATGGTGGTGGTGCTGATGTGGATATGGACAAGCTCGACTCTTTGTTTGAGGATGCTGCCCGTCTGTTAGTGATTCATCAGCAAGGGTCAACATCTTTGATACAAAGGAAGTTCTCGATAGGCTATAATCGTGCCGGCAGATTGATGGACCAGTTGGAGAAAGCAGGCATCGTAGGCCCTGCTATGGGGAGTAAACCGCGTGATGTATTGTGTGTGGATGAAATGGCGTTGGAGGAGAAACTTGCCAATATTAGGAATTGAAAATTGAAGATTAGAATCATAGTATGCAGGAGGGAAGTAAGACTATATGTAGAGTGAAAGGGCGTGATTGCATATTGCGCACTGTTTTTGTTTTCTTCCTTTTTCAATTGTCAATTGTCAATTGTCAATTGTCAATGGCTCAAACGCCAAAGGAACTGCTGGATGAGGTGGTGAAGAAGGCCTTTGCCGAAGGCTGTGTAGCTATTGACTTCTCGGTGTATATGGATGAACAAAGCTCGCAAGGCCACATTACCGTGCAAGGCAGACAGTTTGTGTTGGAGACTCCTGGCATGAAGACTTGGTTTGATGGCAAGACACAATGGACATTGGTAGAGGAAAACGAGGAGGTGAATGTGTCTGAGCCCACAGAAGAAGAGTTGCAGTCACTGAATCCCTATGCATGGATGTCACTCTATGAGCAAGGCTACGACCTGAAGTATGGCGAGACGGGTGTGCCTGATGTCAGAAAGATTATTATGACAACCACAGTCCCTCGTGAGGAGATGCAGAGCATTGTCCTGTTGATACATCAGACAAAACTCTATCCCGTGCGCCTCAGTATGGCGAGCAGGGGTGGTTTGGATGTAGTGGTGATAGACATCAAACGCTATGAGGTGAAACAACAACCCCTTCCAGCTACAGCTTTTGTGTTTGACAAAAGCCAGTACCCTGGTGTGGAGGTTATCGACTTAAGATAATGTATAATTAATTGTCAATTGCCAAATTAAAAAAAAGATATTATGGAAACAGAAAAAGTAAGATTGCTGATTATCGGTTCGGGACCTGCTGGCTATACTGCCGCTATATATGCATCACGTGCCAACCTACAACCTGTGTTGTATGCAGGTTTGCAGCCTGGTGGTCAGCTGACGACAACTACAGAAGTAGAGAATTTTCCAGGTTATCCTCAAGGTGTGGACGGCAACCAGCTGATGGAAGACTTGCGTCAACAGGCTGAGAGATTTGGCGCCGACCTTCGTCAAGGTGTGGCCACTAAGGCTGATTTGAGCCAGCGTCCGTTCAAGATTACCATTGATGGCGAAAAGGTCATCGAGACAGAGGCTCTGATTATTGCTACCGGTGCTGCTGCCAAGTATCTGGGGTTGGAAGATGAAAAGAAATATGCTGGCATGGGCGTAAGTGCTTGTGCCACTTGCGACGGTTTCTTCTATCGCAAGAAGGTCGTGGCTGTTGTAGGTGGTGGCGACACTGCTTGCGAGGAGGCTACCTATCTGGCAGGCTTGGCTGCAAAAGTATATCTGATTGTACGTAAGCCTTTCCTACGTGCATCGAAGATCATGCAGGAACGTGTGATGAATCATCCTAAGATCGAGGTATTGTTCGAACACAATGCAGAGGGGCTTTTTGGTGAGAACGGTGTGGAAGGTGTACACCTGGTTCATCGCAGAGGTGAGGCTGATGAACGTCATTATGACTTGCCTATCGATGGCTTCTTCTTAGCTATTGGTCATAAGCCCAGCTCAGACATCTTCAAGGACTATGTAGAGACCGATGCAGCCGGATATATCGTGACAGAAGGAAGCAGTCCGAGGACCAATGTGCCTGGCGTGTTTGCTGCTGGTGATGTGGCAGACCCTCACTATCGTCAGGCTATTACGGCTGCGGGGAGTGGCTGTAAGGCGGCCATTGAAGCAGAGAGATTCTTGTTAAATAATGAGTAAGATGGTGAAACTTAGTATTACGGATATTAATATCCCCGAACTGATTTCGGATCTTTGGATGCCATTGACGCTTGATCAGCGTGAACGTATGGCAGGCAGTTTCATTCTGCAGACCTATAAGAAGAACGAGATTGTGCACAGCGAAGATGAGAAGCCTACCCATCTCTTTTGCTTGCTGAAAGGAAAAGTGAAGGTGTTTAAGGAAGGCGTGGGTGGCAGAAGTCAGATTGTGCGCATGATCAAGCCTGTAGAGTATTTTGGTTTTCGTGCTTTCTTTGCCAATGAACTCTATGTTAATGCGGCTGCTGCCGTTGAATCTTCTGTAATCTGTCTGATACCTTTGAATATCATTGACGAACTGGTGAAGGAGAATATCAAATTGGCTTGTTTCTTTATCCGCAACTTATCCACTTCTTTAGGTATAGCCGACCGTCGTACGGTGAACCTGACACAGAAACATATCCGTGGTCGCTTGGCTGAATCGCTGTTGTTCCTGCGCGAGAGTTATGGGTTAGAAGAAGACAACTCTACGCTCAGTATCTATCTGTCGCGAGAGGATTTGGCTAACCTTTCCAACATGACTACCTCGAACGCGATTCGTACCCTTTCGCAATTTGCCTCAGAGAAACTGATAGCCATTGACGGACGCAAGATAAAGATTATCGATGAGGAAAAGTTGAAGAAGATTTCCAAGATCGGTTAATAGACATACCCCTCCGTCCTTACAGGACACCTCCCCTAACTAAGGGGAGGAGTTTTGAGTAGGGCCACTGTAACTTAAAAAAGGTGTTTTTGCCTATGGGCGAGCAACCATAAAAATGCCCCCCTTAGTAGGGGGGCTGTCGCATCGAGACAGAGGGGTATGTTGTTATTTAGTAAACAGTAACTCTCGGTACTTTGGCAAAGGCCATATCTCATCATCAATCTCCATTTCGAGATTGTCGATATGATCACGGATGGATTCGAGATAAGGCTTCACCTCCTGCTCGTAAGCAAATGCACGTTCTTGGTAGTTCTCCATGTGGTTGGCTTTCTTGCGAGCCTCTGTCATCTCGTTTACCAGTCGCTTGATTTCTGTTATTCGGAAAGAAATCTCGCGAATCAATTCCTTACGGTCGGCACTTTGCATTTCATATTCAGCATCGTCGAACACCTCACGCAAGCCACGCACGTTTTCTAAGAGCCGGTTTTGATAGATCACAGCTGTAGGTACGATGTGGTTGATGGCTAAGTCGCCCAACACACGGCTTTCTATCTGTACCTTTTTGGTGAACTTCTCTAACTCCACTTCCAGACGGCTTGCCAATTCGGTTTCGTTGAAAATATGTTCGCCAATCAAGACGGCCCTTGACTGCTTGCTTTCATAATGCATCAATGCTTCAGGAACGCTGTTGATATTGCTCAGGCCTCTCTTAACCGCTTCCTGTTTCCATTCATCAGAATAGCCGTCACCTTCGAAACGGATAGGTGAGGATTCTATAATGGCATCTTTCAGCGCATGGAACAATGCTTCAGTCTTGGTCATGCCATCTTCCAAGAAGCTGTCAACGGTGGCCTTGAACTCCTCCAGCTGATTGGCCATTGCGGCATTGATAGCAATCATGGCTCCTGCGCAGTTTGCAGAAGAACCTACGGCACGGAACTCAAAACGATTACCTGTGAAGGCGAAAGGTGAGGTGCGGTTACGGTCGGTGGTGTCCAGCAGAATCTCAGGAATACGGTCGATGCCCAATTTCAGCGTCAGGCTCTCGTTGTCACTGTTGCTACCATAGTCTTGCTTCACAAAACTATCCAGCACAGCTGTGAGCTGCTTGCCTAAGAAGATAGATAAGATGGCAGGCGGTGCCTCGTTCGCGCCTAAACGATAGCTGTTGGTGGCACTCATAATAGAAGCCCTCAACAGGTCTTGGTTCTTATAGACCATCATCAGGACGTTTACCAGAAAGGTCAGGAACAACATGTTGCCTTTGGGGTTCTTGCCTGGAGCAAACAGGTTGATGCCTGTATTGGTGCACAGCGACCAGTTGTTGTGTTTGCCAGAACCGTTGACGGAGCTGAAAGGTTTCTCGTGCAGCAACACGGCAAATTTATGCTTTTGGGCGATGCGTTTCATCAGGTCCATCACCAACTGGTTATGATCGTTGGCCAGGTTGACATTCTCGAAGATAGGCGCCAACTCAAACTGGTTGGGTGCAACTTCGTTATGACGTGTCTTCAGGGGGATGCCCAATTTGTAACACTCAATCTCTAATTCTTTCATGAAAGCGGTGACACGGGCTGGGATAGAACCAAAATAGTGGTCATCTAACTGCTGGTCTTTTGCAGACGAATGTCCCATTAGCGTACGACCAGTCAGACATAGGTCGGGACGAGCGTCATACAAAGCGCGATCCACCAGGAAATACTCCTGTTCCCAACCTAAGTTGGCATGCACGCGTTCCACTTTAGTGTCAAATAGTTTGCAAACCTCAGTAGCTGCTATATCTACGGCGGCTAATGCTTTCAGCAACGGCGTCTTGTAATCCAGTGCCTCACCCGTGTATGAGATGAAAATGGTAGGGATACAAAGCGTATCGTCCACGACAAAGGCAGGAGAAGATACATCCCAGGCAGTATAGCCACGAGCTTCAAAAGTGTTTCGTATGCCGCCGTTAGGGAAAGATGATGCGTCTGGCTCCTGTTGGATAAGCAGTTTGCCGGAGAAGCGCTCTATTACGTCACCGTTTTTGTCGAAATCTATAAAACCGTCATGCTTCTCAGCTGTACCGTCGGTCAAAGGCTGGAACCAATGGGTATAGTGAGTCACATTCAATTGTTTTGCCCAACTCTTCATGCCATTGGCAATCAGGTCGGCTGTCTCAATGCTGATGCGCTTGCCTTTCTCTATGGCATCTTGTACAGCCTTGTATGCCTCTTTGGGTAGAAACTCCTTCATTTTCTGCTGGTCGAACACATGGATACCATAGTAGTCACTCAGCTTGTCAGAAGGGAGGCTCACATCCACAGGTTTCCTGTTAGCCAACTCTTGGAGGGCAAAAAATCTCATTTTTGACATGTTAGTATATCTTTTAACGGTAATTTGGCACAAAAGTACAAATTAAATTTCTACTTTTGTTATTTAGATTATGAAAAAAGAGCACAAAATAGGATTCATCTTGTGGTTAGCCTTGATAATGACTTTCACACTGACAGCTGCTCATGCCGGTGAGAAGAAGCGTTATCCCCTCGATGTGCTGGCCGACAGCCTTGTACGGCTGACGTTCGAGAGGGCGAGGGACAGTGTGGGCTTGGCTAGTGAATACAATGCCCAACTCTATATCAAAGGACAGGTAAATGTACGCAAGAAGAATGTGTTCTATCACCAGATACCCGGCATGTTTCATGTCAGCAGAAACGGACAACGTAAATTCTTTATTGAGACCCTCAACCAGATACATTTTACCTCACCAGACATCTATGACCAACGAACAGAGGCGATGCTGGGTACTACCAACAGTTTCTTCGAGGCAGACGGGAGGTTATCTGACCTTTTCCATATCACCCCATATAACCACATGCTGTTGCAGGACAAACTGATATCGCCGCTTTCACCCAATAGGGACAAATACTATACCTATACCTTGGACTCCATCTTTTATGGTGGAAATGTTCAGCATTATAAGGTCTCATTCCATCCTAAAGTGGTCAGCTATCAGTTGGTGGAGGGCTATTTCATCATCACCAATGGTGCGTGGACTGTCAGGGAGATGTATTTTGAAGGACGTAATGAGTTGGTGAATTTCAAGAATAAGATGACGATGGGGAGGGTGAATACCCAAACGGAGATGTTGCCTGTGAGTTACGATCTGGATGTGCTTTTCCATTTCATGGGTAACCGTATCAATGCTACCTATAAAGGCTTGGTGAAATATCAGGACATACAACAAGAGACACCATTCCTCACCCTGAAAGAACTACGGCAAAAAGAAGGAAACAAGTATGACTTGTCGCGCTATTATAGTCTGAGCAGTGACGATAGTGACCCCATAAGGGATATGCGTTATTTTGAGAAACATCGTCCCACGCCACTGACCACAGAGGAGTTGGATTTATATACCGATTACATCAATTCGCAGTTGAATATGCGACTTGACAGTGTGGGTAATGCGAAGGAAAAACGCACCCGTTTTTGGAACAATGTAGGGGGCGCCTTTGTCAATAGTAGCTCTTTTTATGTCAAAGATGTAGGGGATTTCCGTATCATGCCGTTGTTCAACCCCCAGCAGGTAGGATATAGTCATCGTAATGGTGTTGCTTATAAGATGGATATGCGCTATACCCGAAGGATGGTCAACGACCATGTATTTGAGATAACCCCCCGTTTGGGCTTTAACTTCAAACATAAGGAATTCTATTGGTTGCTGAGGGGCTCTTACCAGTATATGCCATCGAAACAAGCCTCCTGGCGTTTTGAGATGGGTAACGGTGATAAGGTGTATAACAACGAGGTAATAAATGACATTGAAGCTACTACGGGTGAGAAGGTGGATCTCACGGAGGTGAACCTGGAATATTTCAACCACACCTACCTCAAGATCTCGCATAGCTTGGAACTGTTCAATGGCTTTACCTTAGACTTAGGTCTGAACCTACACAGAAGAGCGGCTACTGGCAATACCAACAACAAGTATAACCATACCTACAACAGTTTTGCACCGATGATGAGGATTACGTACACGCCTGGACAGTATTATTATATGGAAGGCCGACGTAAGATTAATCTCCATTCTTCATATCCAACCTTTATCTTTGAATGGGAGAAAGGATTGGGGGGTATATTGAAAAACTCAACGGTGTACGACCGTTTCGAGGTGGATATTCAGGATGATTTGCCACTTGGGTTGAAACGAACGTTATACCTGCGATTTGGTGCTGGTGCCTTTGCTTATAAGGATCATCTGTATTTCATTGACTTCGAGCGTTTCCGCCGGCATAACCTGCCTATGGGCTGGAGCGATGATATCGGTGGTGTTTTCCATTTACTTAACAGCGATATCTACAACTCTTCTACCAGCTATCTGAGGTTTCATGCCACCTATCAGGCACCTTTCCTGATTATTCCGCATGTAGCCAAATACCTGAAGTATGTGATGAATGAGCGTTTATATTTTAATACTGTATTCCTGCCCCACCAGGATCCTTTCTATGAGGTAGGATATGGCTTGGGAACGCATATATTTGACTTTGGACTCTTTATGTCGTTTGCCAAGCAGAAAAAGCGGGAGTTTGGGATAAAGATAACATTTGAGCTTTTCAATAGATAATTGAAACAAATAATGATACTATGAAAAAGTTAGTAGTTTTATTGGTAGGATTTGCTCTGTTGGTGGCTTGCCAGAAAGGAAGGCAGGCTGTAAGTGAGCAAGAGGCTAATTTCGTACAGTATGTTGATCCGTTCATCGGATCTGGCGGACACGGACATGTGTTTGTGGGGGCTAACGTACCCTTTGGCTTTGTCCAGTTGGGACCTTCGCAAGTGACGCAGGGATGGGATTGGTGTTCTGGTTACCACTACTCCGACTCTGTGTTGGTGGGCTTTACACACCTGCACCTCAGTGGTACGGGTTGTGCCGATTTGGGTGATATCGCGTTTCTGCCCCTGGCTAATAAAGAGCAGCGCACTGATAAGTTCAGCCATGAAATGGAAATGGCGGAACCCGGCTATTATAGTGTGCATACCCAGGAGGCTGATGTGCAAGTGGAACTGACGGCCACCACTCGCACGGGCTTCCATCGCTATTTCTTTCCTGATAGCAATGAACAGCTGTTGTTGGTAAACCTTAAATATGGTACTGGCAGTGGCGATGAGGTGCGTGAGGCAGCCTTGCGCCAACAAGGAGACAGAAGCGTGGAAGGCTATCGTATATCAAAAGGATGGGCAGTGAACCAACGGGTGTATTTTGTGGCAGAGTTCAACAAACCCATCCGTAGTTTAGAGCAACCGGAGGATAACTTCAGCGTGTTGGCTTTCGAGGGTGGTAGTGAACCGCTGATGGTGAAGGTGGGACTCTCTGCCGTGAGTACTGAGAATGCTCGTCTGAACCTGCAGACCGAAAATCCAGGATGGAACTTCGATGAGGTGTGGATGCAGGCCAATGCATTGTGGGAGAATCAGCTGAGCAAGATACAGATTGTTACGGACGATGAAGTGGCTCGCAACATCTTCTATACGTCACTTTATCATACCATGATAGCTCCGTCTGTGTTCAATGATGTGAATGGCGACTATCGTGGCTCTGATGATAAAGTCTATGAGAAGGCTGATTTTACCAATTATACTACTTTCTCTTTGTGGGACACCTATCGTGCTGCCCATCCGCTATCTACACTTATCCATCCTGACAAACAGCGCGACTTTGCCCAGACTTTCCTGAAGATTTGCGAACAGCAAGGACGCTTGCCGGTTTGGCACCTGATGGCAAACGAGACCGATTGTATGGTGGGCAACCCTGCTCTTCCTGTGTTGTCTGATATCGTGCTGAAAGGCTTTGATGTTGATGGTAAGGCTGCTTTAGAGGCGATGAAGCAGACTGCTATGGTGGATAGCCGGTCTATTGGCTTGATCAAGAAATATGGCTTTATTCCTTGGGACAAGGAACCTACCAACGAGACGGTAGCCAAGGCGATGGAATATGCGTTGGCAGACGATGCTTTAGCACGTGTGGCAAAGCAGTTGGGCGATGAAGAAACTTACGAATATTTCTATAAACGTGGACAATCCTATAAGAAATACTTTGATCCCAAGACTGGTTTTGTGAGAGCCGTAGATGTCAATGGCAAGTTCCGTGAGCCGTTCGACCCTATCAAGGTGATCCATCGTGCCGATGACTATACCGAGGGCAATGCTTGGCAATACACTTGGCTGGTACCTCACGATGTGAAAGGTCTTGTTGGTCTGTTTGGCAGTGAAGAAGCGTTTGTCACTAAACTGGATTCCCTGTCTGTGGTTGAAGGCGACTTGGGCGAGGAGGCATCACCAGATATCAGTGGTCTGATAGGACAATATGCACATGGCAACGAGCCCAGTCACCATACCATTTATCTGTATAATTACGTTGGTCAGCCTTGGAAGACAGCTCAGCGCTTGCGTGAAGTGATGACTACCCTCTACAAAGCCGATCCCGATGGTTTGTGTGGTAACGAAGATGTTGGTCAGATGTCAGCTTGGTACATTCTCTCTTCTTTGGGACTCTATCAGGTTGAGCCAGCTGGAGGAAAGTATGTGTTTGGTTCACCGTTGTTCAACAGTGCCGATGTGAAGATGGGAGACAAGACTTTGCACATCATTGCCCACAACAACAGTGCTGAGAATATCTATATCCAGTCTGTTCGTTGGAACGGACAGCCATACGACAAGTCGTATATCGGTTTCAAGGACTTGCAGCAGGGAGGTACGCTGGAGTTTGAGATGGGTGCCTACCCATCCGATACTTTCGGTGTAGCTCCAGAGAGCCGACCTTGATATGCTTATGAAGCGTATTTGCCTATTACGGGAGGACGGCAGCTCCTCCCGTAGTAAAGCGCCCTTTTTCCCGTAGTAGAGCATCGTTCTTCCTGTAGTAGGTGATCTGCTTTTGCCAATCCTGCCGTCACTTACGGCTCCCAGATGCGTCCTCTTACCATCAGCGAGAACGTTTATGTGGCAACTCTCACTTACGACGCTGCAGGCGCAGTTGGCTGTCTTGCAACGTTATTTGGAGGACCAATAGCAGGAGGCATTGTAGTTGGTTCTGCAAACAGCTTTGTCAACCAGGGCTTTGGAATGAATGGCAGGTGGAATTGGGGTAACATATCTACCTCACGGCTGCTGCTTGACGGTTAATAAAAATAATGTTAATAAAAATAGTGTTGAAGAATTGCCTTTACAGGAACATCATTTTGCGACTAATAAAAACTCATAATATACTCCAGAAATGGAGAGTATTGCAAAAAAATATGGATTAAAATTAGATGATGATTTGAATAAAAAAAAGATGCACCATTTGGGGCGCCATCCAGATTTGTATCACGAATGGGTTTTAAGTCAAATGAAATCTATTGATAAAATACCAAATTTAACTCAACAGCAGTTTATTTCCTTGTTTAGAATAAAAGTAATACAGCCAGTGAGCGGTAATTCTCTAATGTTGAGAAAAGCTTATTGGAATAATATAAAATGACTTGCTATGAGAAAGAAAAAGTTTTATGCTCTGATAATAAAGAGTGTGCGTAGTATTGGAGTGCTTTATGCTCCAGAAAACGTTGATACGCAGTTCGGCACTGAAGTCGAACCTGTCATAGTCCCATGCGGAATGACATTTGAACTAAGAAAAGGGGATTATGCGCCATATATGGCATCCAATGTCTCTGCCAGATTTATAAGTTTCGAACTTAAAGAATTGTTTGAGGAATTTTTGCCTGATAACTATCCTCTTGAATTTATTCCGATGAAGATAAAAAGCGAGAGGTTTGGTGACAAGACATATTATATCCCCCATTTTAAAGTTGTTTTTGATGTCATTGATGTTAAGCATTCCAAGGTTATACCTGAGACAGGGGTTATCACAGTCCCATGTATAGATTACGAAAAGGCTAAAGATCTGGATATATTTAACAACAGTGCTTATTTTGATTCGGTTGTAGTTTCAGATAGGGTGAAAAGTGAAATGAAAAAAAGAGAATTAGATGTTGGAATCCAGTTTTGGGAATGGCATTCTATATAATCAAGTGAAGTTATTATAAGTAAAAAAATATATATATGAGCTCACTAATCTCCAAAATCTTACGTTCAAGCTATAACAATAATAATAAAAGGCATTTTCCTCATCTGTTTCGGAGCAAAGATGAAATAGATTATTTAGCTATAGAAAAGACAATTAAAGATGTAGTAGAAAAACAAAACAGTTTTTCTTTCAAGTCATTGAATTTGAAGGATGCCGAAGTGTATTATTTGCCAACTAAGGGTCATTCTTGGGTTGGTGTTACGTCAGGTCTTTTTGATGATTATCAAATGCAAAAGTATAAACTCCATGAGAAAAATAAGCTTAGAAAGGGAACACAAAATTATCTAAGGATTATAAAGAGGAATGGTTTGGTAGATAGAATAGAAAGCTTCAGGTCGGGCACAATTGATGTAGTCTATTTAGCATATTATGAGGATAATATAAGATATCTTTTTCCTTTTTCTGAAACAGGTTTCATATATCCTACTTATATATGTGTATCTGTTTGGGAGGGCAATGAAGTCATTGAGGCTTTTCAAGTTGATGATCAACAGATTGTATTGCAACAATATAATAAGCTGAATGATTATGAGACAGAAATTGTTTACCTAAATGCTATACCAAAGGGGGAGATACCCCTCTTAGAACACTATTATGGGATAATCCAGACCAAAGGTAGTATTGAGTTGAGATGGAAATCCGTTTATTATTGGGAAATGTCTATATGACAAGACATAAAGAAAGATGGCGGACAATCATATATAATATTCAATATCCTTTAATGTTAAATAAATGAAAAAGGGAAAGACTGTTACTAAAGGTGATATTTTTGTAGTTAGATTAAATTCTTATCAAAAATATTTTCAATTTCTTATTGAAGACAGATGTCAGCTAAACGGGAAAGTTATAAAAGTCTTTAGAAGAAAAGATTATTTAGGATATAAGCCAAGTTTAGAAGAAATTGCTAAAGGAGGAGTCGATTTTTATGCACATACGTTTATTCAGACTGGCTATGATTGTGGGTATTGGGAAAAGCTTGGTAACGCACTTATATTTGATGATATGAATATTCCATTTTTTGATAAGTATGATGTGGATTTGGGGGAACCAAAGTATGATTATTGGCATATTTGGATAGCTAATGGTGTTAGAAGGATCATAAAGTGTAGGAAGGGCTTGCTTCCCGATGGTGATATAGGTGCTCTATTTAATCCTTTGTTTATTTATGAACGAATTAAGAGTGGCAGATATCCAGGTGTCTGGGGTAAATTGCAGAAAGAAACAGAAGTTAGATAATATGTGTACTAATTCTAAGAAAAAACGGGTGACCTCTCTTATATCAGAAAAGGTTAAGAGTCTTGGATTTGTTATGAAGAGGGGCATTTTTTATAAAGAAATAGCAGATGGAGTTTTTGCTGTTATCAGTAATCACTTTTATTCAGTTACGGAAAAAAGATGTTATGAGCTTAATACTCATGTGGGGTTGTTGGTCTCTTCTGTAGAACGTTTGAGGATTGAACTTGCTGATAATAGTGAGAAGGAATATCTTCAGAAGTATCCTATTTCAACTATTCTTATCCAAATTGGTCTTTTAATCCCTGAAAGGAAGGAGAAAGTTTATCAATTCTCAAAAGATGTGGATGATGCTGAACGTATCGTTGCCATTTGGCTTAGTGACATAAAACAATATGCAATTCCATTTTTCTTGGAATACGGAAGTATTGAAGGTGTCTTTAAATTATATCTGTACAAGGCAGATGGGGTTATTATCAGGAATCGTGAGGTTTATCTTCCTCTTTTCTACTATCTTATGGGAGAGAAAGAGAAGGGACTTCATTTTCTTGAAGAAACGATGACAAGATATGAAGCTTCTCCAGAAGACAGAATTCTTCAGGCAAAAGATCTCGCTACTGGTAGGTTAATAGAATATGAGGTCTTGGATTTGGACGCAGATGAGATTGTCAAACTGTTAAATGACAGGAGTTTGTTAACAGTTTTTGAACAGAAATCCCACTTTTTCCCTGCGTTTGCGAGTAAATATAAAGACTTAATACAATCGGAACAATAATGTGTAATTATAACTTTCTTAGAAGAAGTTGATTGTTTTTTAAAAAGTATTAAGGCAATAATTGATTCTTAAGTTAAGACATAGCTATAATTCGTACGACAACATGATATTGACAATTATTATGCTGCTATGCTATTGGGTCCAATTATTAACTATGGAGATATAAAATGCTAATATGATATTATGAAAGAATTTAAAGGTGTTTATGTAAGTGACCTTCGTTTTGATAATTCCTGTGTAGACGATGAGGTGCGAGTTAGCGGATGTATTATTGGCAAATTGGTATGTCCTGGCATTGAGTTCATGAAACATGTGACAATTGAGAGATGTATAATTGACGAACTTGAAGTCACTGCTAC
>OMSH01000283.1 GCA_900313715.1 uncultured Prevotellaceae bacterium | reverse complement strand
CATCATCTTAACTTATTGGGGTTATTGGCTACAAATATAATGAAAAAAGAATCATTCTTTTTGCTAATATGTTGGAAAAGGCTTACTTTTGAAAAGTTATTGTCATGAAATGCCTTATGAGACGAGTATTATTAGCCTTACTATTGGCAGTACCGATGGGCTTGGCTGCCCAGGATACCGAAAAGGAGAACCAAGTGACGGCCGACATACAGCTGTTGACGCATGGTGAGATACGCAAGGGCGGCTTGCCGAAAGTAGAAGGAGGTAACGACAGGTCGAGTTTCCTGTTGGGACGCTCCCGACTGGTGTTGGGCTATGAGCGTCCATATATACAGGCCAACCTGAATATCCAGCATACTGGCATCTGGGGCCAGGAAGGCAAAGGAAGCGTCAATGTATATGAAGCTTGGGCGAAGTTGAATTCAAAAATCGGACTCTTCATGCAGGTGGGTCGCCAAGTGTTGTCGTATGACGATGAACGCATCATTGGTCCGAACGACTGGGCGATGGCGGGTGTTTCACACGATGTGCTGAAGGTGGGCTGCCAACGACAGCAGTTTGCGTTGGGCATGGGTATCGCTGAACATCACGCCAAGAATTTTCACTACTAAGTGGTGATTATTAATATTATTTACGACTTCGTATGCCATGAGTTAGCAAAATTATATTTAATTTTGCGCCTTAAATAAAGCAAATGATAATGAATCCATTCTTTGGTACATATAATACTCCTCATGGTACAGTACCTTTCGACCAGATTAAGCTGGAGCACTACGAACCAGCTATTGTGGAAGGCATAGCACAGCAAAAAGCCGAGATTGACGCTATTGTCAACAACCCAGAAGCGCCCACTTTCGCAAATACTATAGAACCATACGAGCTGTCGGGCGATTTGTTGGAACGCACCACTAATGTGTTTGCCAACCAACTGAGTGCTAACACCTGCGATGAGTTACAAGAACTGGCCAACAAACTGATGCCTATGCTCAGTGAGCATGAGAACGACATCTTCCTGAACGAAAAGTTGTTTGCCCGCATCAAACAAGTATATGACAATAGAAACAATGAGCAGTTGAACGCTGAACAGCTAAAATTGCTGGAAGATATCTATATAGGCTTTACTCGCAGTGGTGCCAACCTGAATGATGAGCAGAAAGCCACCCTACGTGAACTGACCAAGCAACTGAGTCTGCTATCATTGCAGTTCAGCAACAATCTTCTAAAGGAGACCAACGATTATCAGTTGCACCTGACAAACGAAGATGACTTAGAGGGGTTGCCTGACAGTGCTGTTGAGGCAGCTCGTGAAACGGCAGAAGAAAAAGGATTAGATGGATGGGTGTTCACCTTAAAGAGTCCCTCATTCTCTCCTTTTATGATGTATGCAGACAACAGGAATTTGCGCCAACAGCTTTACATGGCTTACAACACACGTTGTACGCACGATAATGCGCAGAACAATATGGAAGTGGTGAAGCAATTGGTGAACCTGCGTATGCAGGTGGCACAACTGCTGGGCTACAAAACATACGCCGACTACGCATTGGAAAGACGTATGGCTCTCGACCAGGCACATGTATATAAACTGTTGAATGACCTGTTGGATGCTTATACTCCTACAGCTCACAAAGAGATTGATGAGGTACAGGCACTGGCTCGTGAACTTGAAGGTGATGATTTCAACTTGATGCCTTGGGATTTGGGCTACTATTCTCACAAACTGAAGGAGCGCAAGTTCAACCTTGACAACGAGAAACTGCGTCCTTACTTCGAGCTGAGCAAGGTGAAACAAGGAGTGTTTGGTTTGGCTACACGTTTGTATGGCATTACCTTTAAAGAGAACAAGGACATCCCTGTCTATCACCCCGATGTTGATGCTTATGAGGTATTTGACAAAGATGGTAGTTTCTTGGCAGTACTCTATACAGATTTCTATCCTCGTGAAGGGAAACAAGGGGGAGCCTGGATGACCTCCTATAAGGAACAATGGATTGACAGGAAGACGGGAGAGAACAGTCGCCCGCATGTCTCACTGGTGATGAATTTCACCAAACCCACCAAGGAAAAGCCTGCTTTGCTGACTCATGGCGAAGTGAATACTTTCCTGCATGAGTTCGGACATAGTTTGCACGGCATGTTTGCCAATACCACCTACAGAACACTGAGCGGAACGAGTGTGTTCTGGGATTTCGTGGAACTGCCTTCACAGTTTATGGAGAATTATGCTGTGGAAAAAGACTTCCTACATACTTTCGCATATCACTACAAAACTGGCGAGCTACTGCCTGATGAGTTAGTGCAGAGCATTATCGACTCACAGAATTTCAATATTGCCTACGCTTGCCTTCGTCAAGTAAGCTTTGGTCTGTTGGATATGGCGTGGTACACTCGTCAGGAAGCTTTTGACGGTGATGTGATATCTTACGAAAGAAAAGCATGGGAACCTGCTCAGGTTCTTCCTCAGGTCGAAGGAACCTGCATGAGTGTACAGTTCTCCCATATCTTCGCAGGAGGGTATGCTGCTGGTTATTATAGCTACAAATGGGCAGAGGTGTTGGATGCTGATGCGTTTGCCCTTTTCAAGCAGAACGGCATCTTCGATTCATCCACAGCTACCTCATTCCGTGAGAATATCTTGTCGAAAGGCGGCACAGAACACCCGATGACACTTTACAAGCGTTTCAGGGGACAGGAGCCTACAATCGACGCATTATTAATCCGCAACGGTATCAAACAATGAAAAGACACCTTATATTTATTATTGGAGTGACACTCTTCGTATTGACACCACTACTGATAAGTGGATGCAGTAGTGATGACGATGATGTAAAAGTCATCTTTACAGGGAAGACATGGAAAATGAGTTATATCTTCAGAGAGGGTGACCCCAAAGCATACGTTAATTTCTGGTATGACGACCGAGAGGCAGAAAAAAAGAGCATTGAATTGCAAAAGCTCAACGGCAACTATGAGGTAGAGTTTGCCGGTGCCAAAATCGACGGTGCCTTTTCCGGTTCGTTTTCTGGAAAGGGCGTGGATTCATCTTTCACAGGAACATGGAGGGCTGATGCAAAAAACAGGGCAATGAGTACCTACGACATGAAATGGGACAAGGATGAAACGGACGTACTTGCCAAGCAGTTCCAAAAAGGTATGAATACCGCTTTCAAGTATAGTGGCGACTCAAATTCATTGTATATCTATTATAAAGATGGTGAAGTGACATACGTAATAGCTTTATTACCCAAGAACAGATAATGAATACAACAGAAAAGAAAATTGAACTGGATAAAAGATACTTGCGTATGGCAAGCATCTGGTCGGAAAATTCCTATTGCAAACGCCGTCAGGTGGGAGCATTAATTGTAAAAAACAAAATGATTATCTCTGATGGCTATAATGGCACACCATCAGGATTCGAGAATGTGTGTGAGGACGAAAACAATGTGACTTATCCTTATGTACTGCACGCCGAAGCAAATGCCATTACCAAGATAGCACGTTCCAACAACAATAGCGAGGGCGCCACACTATATGTCACCGATTCTCCCTGTATAGAATGTGCAAAGTTAATTATCCAAGCTGGCATCAAACGGGTGGTTTATTCTCGTCAGTATAGGTTGGATGATGGATTGCAACTGCTGAAAAAAGCGGGGATTGAAGTGGTGTTTTTAGACATTGAGAAATAAAGATTTAGATAATAGAAGATTTTGAGAGATATGGATACAAACAACAAGACTACAAGATTTCTACCTTTTATTATTGCCGTAAGCATAGTTGGTGGCATATTGATTGGCACATTCTACAGCAAGCATTATGGTGGCAACCGCTTGGGAATCATCAACGGTTCGTCTAATAAAATCAATGCCCTCATGCGCATAGTAGAAGACCAGTACGTTGATACCATTGATATGGGCAACGTGGTGGAAGGTGCTCTGCCACAGATTCTGGCACAACTTGACCCCCACTCTACCTATATTCCAGCGCTGGATGCTGAAGAGGTGAATTCCGAGTTGGAGGGTAGTTTCAGTGGCATTGGCATACAATTCGTGATACAGGATGACACCATTCACATCAATAGCGTGATTGAGGGGGGACCCTCTGAGAAGGTGGGCATCATGGCTGGTGACCGCATCGTAAAAGTGAACGACAGCTTGTTTGTGGGCAAGATGGTGAACGAACGTACTGCTAAAGAACACCTGAAAGGTCCAAAAGGCACTGAAGTAAAAATATCCGTTAAGCGCTCAGGAGAAAAAGACTTATTAGACTTCATTGTGGTAAGAGGCGACATCCCACAAAACTCCATCAATGCTGCCTATATGATAAACAATGAGTTCGGTTATGTGAAAATCAACAAGTTTGCACGTACTACTCATGTTGAACTGCTGAACGCCATCGCACAACTGAGCCACCAAAACTGTAAAGGACTGATCATCGACCTACGCGACAATACGGGTGGCTATATGGATGCTGCTCTGCGCATGGTGAATGAATTTTTACCAGAAGGCCGATTGATGCTCTTCGCACAAGGTCGCAAATATCCTCGTATGGAAGAATATGCAAATGGAACTGGCAGTTGCCAGCGTATGCCTTTGGTAGTACTGATCAACGAGAGTTCTGCTTCCGCCAGTGAGATTTTTGCGGGAGCTATACAGGACAATGACCGTGGTACCATTATCGGACGTCGTTCGTTTGGCAAGGGATTGGTACAACAACCCATCGAGTTCAGTGACGGTTCGTCCATCCGACTCACTGTGGCCAGGTACTACACTCCTTCAGGCCGTTGCATACAACGCCCATACGAGAACGGCAAGGACCCTGAGTATGACACCGACTGGATCAACCGATACGAGCATGGTGAATTCTTCTCGGAAGACAGCATCAAACTGAATACCGAAGAGGAATATTTTACCACACTTGGACGACCTGTTTATGCTGGTGGTGGTATCATGCCTGACAT
>OMSH01000284.1 GCA_900313715.1 uncultured Prevotellaceae bacterium | reverse complement strand
TTCATCTTCAGGCACCTCGAGGTCCAGCATTACGCTTACCTCCTGGCCACGTTCCTTCAGCATCTGCTTCAGAGCCTCTGCCTGTGGAATGGTGCGTGGGAAACCATCGAAGATTACACCTTTGCTATCCTTAAAACTGTCAAACTTTGCTGCCAGAATATCCACCATCAAAGAGTCTGGAATCAGCTGACCTTGATCGATGTAGCCCTTGGCTGTCTTGCCCAGTTCTGTACCATTTTTGATTTCAGCACGCAACACGTCACCAGTTGAGATGTGGTTGATGCCATACTTCTCTACAATCTTCTCACTTTGTGTTCCCTTGCCTGAGCCGGGAGCACCAAAAATCACAATATTCAACATAGCTTTATATAATTATCAATTAATGACGGTGTATATATCCTTGTAATTCCTACCGTAACCATCATAGTCAAGCCCATATCCAACAATAAAGTCATTAGGAATCCTCATCGCCACATACTCGACGTTCAAATCTACCTTCAACTTCTCAGGCTTCATCAGTAAAGTACAGATGTGAATCTCCTTTGGATTCTTTTCCTTCAGGTTTTCCAGCATATACTTCATGGTAATGCCCGACTCAATAATGTCTTCAACAATCACCACCGTTCTACCAGTAAGGTCTCCTTTTAAGCCAATCATCTCGGTCACCTTGCCTGTTGAGCTGGTTCCCTCGTAAGAAGAAAACTTAACAAATTGCACCTCGCACGAAAAGTTGATACGTTTCATTAGATCGGCTGTAAACATGAATGAGCCGTTCAGTAAACTGATGAACAGAGGATCCTTGTCGGCAAAGTCACGGTTAATCTCCTTTGCCACCCTATCCACCTCTTTCAAGATGTCCTCTTCCTTGATAGATATGGCAAAAACTTTATCTTTTACATGTATGGTTTCCATGTCTAATGTTTTATGAGTGTGCAAAATTACTAATTAGTGAGAGAATTGCAAAATTTTGAATAGCGAAAACAAAAAGAGCTTGCATTTAATGTTGATTCGTGACAAAATTTAGAGATAACATCATTTTATGTGCATTTCAAGGCAAGAGTAATACCACCAGAGTTACAATTACATTTTTAATAAATAATCTCATAGTAGTTCGAAAATTTGTTGCTTAAATGATAGAGAATCCTTACTTTTGCTCAACGGATAATAAAAATGATGTAGTATGAAGCTTATACAATTATTTGCTGGTACAGTCTTGCTGCTCTCAGGATGTACCCCGAAGGCCCAGAACATTGAATTATTAATCAATGAGAATCAAGATATGAAAAAAGCAATTAGTACAGAGAAGGCCCCTGCAGCGATTGGGCCTTATAGCCAGGCCATAGAGGTCAATGGTTTTGTTTATGCATCCGGCCAGTTGCCCATTGATCCAGCCACAGGTCAGTTCCCGGAGGGAGGCATCAAGGAGCAGACGCGTCAGTCTATCCTCAATGCCCAAGCCATCTTAGAGTCAGAAGGTCTGACTTTAGCCAATGTAGTGAAGACCACAGTCTTTCTGGCTGATATGGATGATTTTGCAGCTATGAATGAAGTCTATGCCTCTTTCTTTCAGGCACCTTATCCTGCTCGTTCAGCTGTCGCCGTCAAGGCCTTGCCCAAAGGTGCCATGGTCGAGATCGAGTGCATCGCTATGAAATAGTTCCTTCAAAAGATACAAAAGACTATATGAAAACTATTCTTGAACCCACAAAATCCCTTGTCAAGTTGTTGGGTAATCAGAAACTGCAGGCTGGAGAGTCTTATCGCCTGATGACCTTTGTGGTGCAGTCTCCTGTAGCAGATGGTTTGCTGTTGTTTCATAACATGACAAAAGAAATGCTTTTGCTCTCAAAAGAAGAACAAAAGGTTTTCGAGCAATGCCCCACTGATCTGTCTGAACTGATCAATCGCTGGTTCCTGGTACCTATTGATCACGATGACTGTAAGTTGAGCAATCAACTTAACCATGTGGCTTGCATGATAGAACAACCTAAGAATGGTATCGTTGGCTATACTGTCATGACTACCAGTGACTGCAATGCACGTTGTTTTTACTGTTATGAGTTGGGACAGAAACGTCGTCCGATGACCGATGAAACAGCAAACAAGGCAGCCGACTACATCATTCGTCATGCTAAAGGCGAGGCTGTATCTATTGAATGGTTTGGGGGCGAGCCTCTTTACAATAAGTCCGTTATTAACTTAATATGCAATAAACTTCGTGAGGCCAATATCAACTACAGCTCAAGTATGATCAGCAATGGTTACTTGATGGATGCCGATACGGTTAAAGAAGCACATGACTTGTGGAAGTTAAAGCATATTCAAATCACTATCGATGGCACCGAACAGACTTACAACCGTGTGAAGGCATATATATATAAAGATGTGAATGCCTATCAACGTGTGATGGATAATATCGGCCACTTATTGAAAGCTGACATCTCAGTAAGCATTCGCATGAATATGGACACCCACAATGCTAACGAACTGGAGACATTGGCAAAAGAGCTGCATGAAAGATTTAGCGATTCGAAAAACTTGAGTGCTTATTTGCACCTCTTGTTCGAGGATAAGTTGCATCGTGCAGGGGTATTTGATGACAATAAACGCAGAGCCTTGTTTGATAAAATGAGACAGATACAAGAATTGTTGCAAGGCTGGGGGATGTTTCAATATCATAGCTACCAGCCTAATGTACGTACCACAAACTGCATGGCCGATAGCGACTCATGTGTGGTTATACAGCCAGATGGCTACCTCACTAAGTGTGAGCATTATACCGACTCCCATCGCGTGGGTCACATTGATGACGAGGTATTCGATACTCAGATGATAGACTATTTTAAAGAACGGACTTCTGAACCATTAGAGGATTGTAAACGTTGTGCCAAATATCCCTCATGTGTTTTCCTGAAGGGATGTCCGCACTATAAAGAGTGCTATCCTGAAATGCCTGAAATGTTCCAGCATGAAATGCAACAGGAGATGCATCAGCTCTATGATGATTTCCTAAAGAGAGAAGAAGAGATAAATACTCAAGAAGCAGCATCAAAAAAAGGAGGAAAGCATGAAGTATAATGTTGAGATAGCCGAACTGGCCGACCATTTCGTGGTGGCGTTTAAGGACAAGGAGACGCGGCGTGTTAAGAAAGTCTTCTCACTCAATCATTTGGGTACTGATATCTTGCGTGCTTTTATGGATGGAAAACCACAAGAAGAGTTGGTACCCGAGCTCGCAGAGCGTTACCACGCTGAGACTGGTGACATGAGGAAAGAAATCAGCAAGTTCTATGCTGAACTGACAGAATATTAGTATTTAACAGGATTATCTGCTGTTTCCTCAAACTTTATTTTGGCATAGGGTGAAAACCCTATGCCTTTTGCTTCTTTGAAAATACCGTGCCTGTCTTTAATCAATCATCAACGTCCGGCTTCTATTTGACAATCATACTGAGCGTATTGCCATCTATACTGATGTCACGACAGAAGTTATGCAAGATAGTTAGAGCTAAGTGATTACTATCTGCCGTGAATACATCGCGATTGATAGCCTGTGGACAGTTGACAGTGAACTGCAGTGTCTCGTCCTTCTCAGTATAGGATAGCGTGACATGCGTGCCGGGCTGAATAGCATTCCCACCAGAACCGAGGATGGTAATCGACTCTTCAACAACGTGTAGTACACTATCGGTTTGCTGACGTGACAAGTTGTATTGCTGACAGAACTGTTCCATCTGCGCCATCATGGCATACCAGTCAAAATGCTCACTCTCGATATTGAAAGTTGTCTCGTGTATCTGCTGTATAAATTGCCTGGTTCGTTCACGCTGCGGATGTTCAAAGAGTTGGTCAGGTGTACCATCCTCATAGACCACGCCATCGGCAAAGAACAGCACGCGACTACTCACCTGACGGGCGAAACGCATCTCATGGGTTACCACTATCATTGTCATACCCTCGCGTGCCAGTCGAGTCATTACACCCAGTACCTCACTCACCATTGTGGGGTCGAGGGCAGAGGTCGGCTCATCGAAGAGCAGAATATCTGGCTCCATGGCCAGCGCACGTGCAATGGCCACGCGCTGCTTCTGTCCGCCAGAGAGTTGGTTGGGTAAAGCATCAGCACGTTCGGTCAATCCCACCATTTGGAGCAACTCGCGAGCTCGTCGTTCTGCTTCCTCACGACTTTTTCCAAGTAGTTGCATGGGTGCCAGACAGATGTTATCAAGCACTGACATGCCATTGAATAAGTTGAACGACTGAAACACCATGCCCATACGGCGACGCAGCATAGGTACGTCGGCATCTGGAGCCAATATATCATGCCCGTCAATGAGGATGCTGCCGCTGGTGGGTTGTTCTAATAGGTTCAGACATCGCAGGAAGGTACTCTTGCCCGTTCCCGATGGACCGATGATGGAGATAACCTCTCCCTTGTGTACATCAATGTTGATGTCGCGCAACACGTCAAGGGTATCATAACTCTTCTTCAAGTGAGAGATGCTAATAATTTCTGAAGTCTGAGGCTCTGATACTGGGGTCTGAGAAGGTGAGGGCTTAGACTTACGGTGAATGAATAACAAAATACCACCACCGAGTAGGATAAGTATTGGCACAGCCCATAGCCAACTACTACTCATATCTTCTTGGGCGTGCGAGTTTGATGGATTGGTAAGTATCCCCGCTTCACCTTTTCGTGTGAGGAGCATTATATGCGACTCGATATAACCATCGGAAAAAAGTACCTGTTTTTGTCTCTCTTTGGTGATGCTGATATTACCCATAGCCATGTCAGCCTTGTCAGTCTGAACGGCTGGTATCTGTGAGGCGAAGTCCATCATGAGGAATTCCAGTCGCCAGTTGCGCCTATTGGCCCACTCTGTCAGTATATCTATCTCTAAGCCGGAAGGCTTCCCCGAACTGATAAAGCTGAAAGGAGGTGTTGCCGGATATATGGCCACGCGCAAAGTGCGGCCAGTACCACGCTGCTGAGGTGTTGCCAATGCAGAGGGATTGTCGGCATTTTTCCATCGGTCGAAAATTTTCTGATAGGTACCATCGCTGCGAATATCGGCAAGGAAACTGTCGAAGTCCTGCTTCAGTTGGGTATTGCCTAAATTGAAACAGGCTCCTATGGGCATTGGTGGCAGACCGGCATTTACCGAGTCCACTTTTGCTGCAATTTCTTTGTTAAATGTTACCGAAAGATTCTCTTCACCTGCCACGTCCACTTTACGGTTGTCTAAGGCAGCCAGCATGTCTGTAGTGTTGGCTAGTCGCATAATATCAGCATCGGGTGCCATTTCGGTGACAGCAATATCTTGAATGCTGCCAATAACCACACCGACGCGTTTGCCGGAAAGTGCTTTGAATACAGGTGGTACATTCATCTGTGCCAAAGCTTCTGCAGGAGCATCTGTCTCGGGGGCAGACAACATGCCTGCCACACCAAACAGCATCAGCACTGCAGCAACAGCAACAGCCTTCACACGATGGTGTCTTACGAGACTCTGGAGCAACAGTCCGATGAGCCATGCCATGATAAAATAAATGATGGCTGTTACGATAATCGGGAAGAAAGCGTCGAATGTTCGCGAACGTATCAGGTCGGAAGCCCTGGTCATATCGGACACAGCGATATAGCCCACAATACTCGTACCTTTCAGCAGGCTGATGACCTCGCCCTGATAGACAGGCAACACCGCTCTTATTACCTGTGGCAGCACTATCCGTATAAATGTCTTTCGGTGAGTGAAACCCAATGCCAGACCCGCCTCGGTTTGACCTCGGTCGATACCTTGAATGGTAGTGCGTAGCATCTCGCTGATATAGGCAGCCGTGTTCATGGCGAATGTGATGATGGCTACCACAATGCCTGTGGCATCCATTGGCGCCATCACTACATAATACATCAGCATGAGCAGTACCAGCACAGGTGTTCCGCGCATCAGGTCGATAAACACTTTGGCTACATGTCGTAACCATGCCCGTTGGTTCATGCGCATCCAGCATAACAGGCCGCCCAGTATCGTACCTAAGATGGCGGCACAGAGCGTTATGATGAGGGTTACCTGCAGACCGTCGAGAATCATCCTATAACGATCCTCGGCTATCAAGTTGTTGTTAAAACTTTCAATCACGCTATTTGTCGTGCTGGAACAGCCCAACAATGCAATACAACCAAAAATGGTCAGCATAGCAGCTATCACTCTTTGCATCATCGTTCCCTAATTTTGGTTAGTCCAATGGAATCTCGGGATGCTGCACTGCCAGTGGCAGGTCCTTCTGTGAGAGGTAGAACATATAGAGAATAACGGGCTTGTTGCCTCGGTTCTCACCGTGATGGATGGTATTCACCATTTCGACTACAGGTTCGCCCTCATGCACGGTCTTTTCCTTGCCGTCAAGTCCAATGATGGTCAGTTCCCCCTGCACCAGGATACCATAGTTCATTACTGGATGGTGATGCCATCCCAGCTTCTGACCTACTGGGAATACGTATTTCACAGCTACCAGTTCTGGACGTCCCTGCAAATAGTCGGGCAGTTCCACACCGTCCCAGCTCTGCGAGGTACGAATCAGTTCTACATTCTTTACCGTCTTGATAGATTTTTCCTGTACATTAGTAGTCTTACAGGCCGTCATGAATGACATTGAACCGCAAATTAGGATAGCGGTGAACAACCGATTAATACTTTTCTTCATTATTCATTTTTTAATTTTTATTCTTGTTGCTACTGAGTCTCAGCAGGCTTTGCGATGCAAAATTACAACTTTTTTACAAATATAAGGTAGAAATGTTCAAGTTTAACGTAATATTCAGTATGTAAAGCCGCCAATTACACGGAATGTATATACTGTGCAGGAGTCATACCTGTTTGTTCGTGGAAGACCTTCTGAAAGTGTGAGAGGCTGATGCCACAATGATTAGCAATAGCCTCGTTTGACCAGTCGGGATGTGCAACTATTATGCTTTTGGCATGATTGACACGTAATGTGGTAACCCAATTGGAGTATGAAGAGTAGCCATTCTTCTTTATCCAGTATGCAAGTTGGTAGCGAGGCAGTTTCATCTCTTTTGCTACATCAGAACTGGTTAGTCCTTTGTGTAGATATTTTTGATTGGTAATCCATTGATTTACCGATCTTTCTATGCGTTGTTCTATCTCGGTTGATAAAGTGATTATGTTGCTGTTTTCTCGTGTTTCATTCTGAACTTTTGTTGAGTCCTCTTCTGCTTTACTCATGTATCTCGCATCGGAAGAGATGACATAGCGACAAAAGCATGTCCACTGGTAGAATAAACCAGTGAATAGAATAGCACCAAAACAAGTTAGCAACCATTTGCTGGCAAAGATAACAACAGGTACCAAAAGCGACATCAGTGCCAAAAAGGCTACATTTAGCTTCATCCAAGTAAGTAAGTCATCTCGGTGGCGGTCATAGTAGTTGTTGAGTACCTCTTCCATACGCTTTAACTCTTTGACTTGCACATAGCTGTAGTATAGTTGTGTGAGTCCATAAAGTGTACTGGATATAATTTCTGCCAGAAGCATTTGGGATGATTTGTCTTCATTTGGCAAATCTTGACCCATGGCAGCTGTAATCATCAGGGTCATGGCAATCACCCATGTGGGTACCCAAATCCATTTTTCTATCGTTTTAAGATTTCCTTGCCGTTGTAAGTTCAATATGCTCAAGCAAATCAAGGCCGAACTGGGAATGAAGAATGCGATGTTGATAATAATTGCTTTGGTGGCGTCGGTAGAACGGAAATCTCCAATGTATTGTGTTAAAAATTGGATGCCTATCAAAACCAATCCTGCCGTCATTAACCAGCGTGAACGATTGTCAACAGGATTGCTTGCCACTCGTTTAGGGAGTAACATAACCAGTGCCAACGCCATTTGCGTTGCCATTACGACAACTGCAATTTGAAATTCTTTCATAAACAAGAACAAAAGTACTAATATCTGATGAAACTGCAAAAATAACCAGATATTTCTATCTTAATTGTAATAATTAATACATCCGATTGTCGTTTTTAAGAGACCTATGTGAGTTTTAAGACATCTGTTTACTGACAATAGTCATATATTTGTAATGCAAAAAACCAAAAACTCATAGTTTAATAATGACATCTTTCTTTCAAAACATTCCATGGTTTGCCTGACCCATCTGCCTCATTTGTTTGGCCTTTTTGGGTTTAGTTATCTTCGGATGGCTCTTCTCAGGAAGACAACAGAATGATACAGATGAAATGTTAGACAAAACCTAGCATAAAAAAGAGAAGCACTAGAAGTTTTGCTTTAAAGCGTTCTTCAGATGCTTCTCTTTTTTTTGTGTCGGGGTGACTAGATTCGAACTAGCGACCCCACGCCCCCCAGACGTATACTCTAACCGGACTGAGCTACACCCCGAAACAGCTAATTACTTCCGTAATTGCGGTGCAAATGTAGTGTGTTTTTTCTAATCATGCAAATTTTTTGACGATTTGTTTGCAGATTAACCAACATTTAGTAACTTCGTCCCCTGTTAATTCATCAACAACAATGAAGGCTATAAATTACGGAACATACAGCTACTCTTTTGCGGAAAAATCCATCCGCTCAGGCAGTCAGCAACGACTGCACCTTTATTATTATCTTTTGATTTAGCAGAAATCCATAACCTTCCGCAAAATGAAGTGGCGGCCTATCTTGTTGTGATGCTGTTTGTTTTATCAAGAAATTATTAATTCAATGAAAAAGAATATTTTAGGCATAACATTATGTTGTGCCATATTGGCGCTCACCGCTTGCGAGAACCAGATAGCTGACAATAATGAAATAGAAGATAAGGATGCTTTGCAAGAGATTACCTTCAGTGTAGTGGACTTTGAGCAAACGTTGACTCAGATGGGAATGGGTACAGCCGACACACGTGCTTCCTTGAGTGGCAATGCTACCTACTTGAAGATAGCATTGTTTTCGAACAATGTCAAGAAATATGAATTTACACAGACGTCTGATGAAGAGGATTTTGGTAATGTTACAGCCATGGTGTTACCTGATGATTATGCAATGGTGGTGATAGCTTCGAAAGTGGAAATGAGCATTGAAAGTCCCACTAATATTTACCCTACTAATGGAAAGTTGAACGATACCTTCTATTATTATGGTTCTTTGACAAAGGCAGCCATGAATGCAGGAACGGTGGCTGTGGGATTGGATCGGGCTGTTGCTTTGTTTGAGTTCCAGACTGATGCCAAGCCTGCTGACGTCGTTTCGTTTTCTTTAGAACTGACGGGCGCCAGTTTGACTTTCAATGCTGTGACGGGTTTAGGCGTGGGAAGCACTACGCTGACAAGTGTCTTTGACCAGACGGCCAGGGATACAGTGCATTGTGGAATGTATGTCTTCTTGCCATCGGCTGATGCCAGTGTGACGGTAAAAGCTACGGCCTATAACGCTGACCAGGAGGTTGTGAAGACCTACACCTTTACAGGGGTGCAGATGAAGCCTGCCTATCACACTTATTGCAGTGGCAATTTTTTTCAGATTGACGCCGACTGGAGCGTCACCATCAATAATGTGGTGTGGCCTGAGTTAATCAATGTACCTTACGACTTGAGTAGTTTGTAATGGAGTTTGAGGAGCTGCTCTAAAAAAGAATAGCTCCTCCTTTGTATAGAATAGGTACCAGCAGGGGGAGAGGGGACGCTAAAGTAGGTGAAGACTGTTATTATTGTCTGAAAATTTTGTACTGCCCTCAACTTTCTTTATCTTTACGGCGTCAAACTAAAAACGGATGATTATGACTGATAACCTGACTCCTGAAGATATTGTAGATGATGTGAAATATTTGCAACTCCTGGCACGCAGTTTCCCCACTGTGGCAGCTGCCAGTTCGGAGATCATCAATCTGGAGGCCATACTGAACCTGCCCAAAGGAACTGAGCATTTCCTAAGTGATGTGCATGGTGAGTATGAGGCGTTTCAACATGTGCTGAAAAATGCATCTGGCACTGTTAAACGCAAGGTGGAGGAAATCTTTGCTCATTCATTGCGCGACCAGGAAAAGAAAGATTTGTGTACGCTGATTTATTATCCAGAGGAGAAGCTACGACTCATTAAGAAGCATGAAGCAGATATAGACGACTGGTACCGCATCACACTGAATCGTCTGGTAAAGGTGTGTCAGAATGTTTCGTCAAAATATACGCGTTCGAAAGTACGCAAAGCCTTGCCCAAGAACTTTGAGTATATTATTCAGGAATTGCTGCATGAGTCGAGCATCGACCCTAACAAAGAGGCTTATATTGATGTGATTATTAGTACGATCATATCAACCCATAGCGCAGATTCTTTTATCGTGGCCATGTGCAACCTGATACAGCGTTTATGCATCGACTCATTACATATAGTAGGTGATATCTATGACCGAGGCATGGGTGCACATATTATTATGGATACTTTGTGCGAATATCATAACTTCGATATCCAGTGGGGCAACCACGATGTGTTATGGATGGGAGCAGCTGCAGGCAACACTGCTTGTATTGCCAACGTGATTCGCATGAGCATGCGTTATGCTAACCTCAGTACGCTGGAAGATGGTTATGGCATCAACCTTTTACCGCTGGCTACCTTTGCAATGGATGCCTATAAGGATGATCCTTGCATTCAGTTCCAGCCTTTGTTGAGTGAGTATAGCGGCAACAAGCCTGACGAGAAGACGCAAAGACTGATATCTCAGATGCACAAGGCTATAGCCATCATCCAGTTTAAATTAGAGGCGGAAATCATACGTCGTCATCCTGAATATAATATGTTTGACAGACTGCTTCTTGACAAAATAGATTTCAAGAAGGGCACCGTCAGGATAGGAGATAAGGATTATAAGATGCTGGATGCCTACATGCCTACTGTGGATCCTGCCAACCCATATTTGCTGACGGACGAGGAGCACGGTCTGATGGACAAGATTGTGGCATCGTTCCTCAATAGTGAGAAATTGCGCAAGCACATGCATTGTCTGTATAGCAACGGAAGTATGTTTGCGGTGACTAATAGCAATTTGCTCTTTCATGCTTCGATACCCATGAATGCTGATGGAACATTCAAGCATGTGCGCATTGGCCAGAAGGAGTATTGGGGTAAGAACCTGATGTTGAAGGCCGACCGTATGTTACGCACGGCATATTATGAATACCAAGACAAACAGAAGAAGCGTGATGCAATGGACTATGTGTGGTATTTGTGGTGTGGAGCCGATACGCCTACCTTTGACAAGAGTAAAATGGCTACTTTCGAGCGTTATTTTGTGGCCGACAAGGAGACCTACAAGGAGGAAAAGGGTTACTATTATGAGTTGCGTGACCAGGCTGAGGTGTGCGACAACATATTGCGTGAATTTGGTATAGAGCCAGGATCACATTCACACATCATCAATGGCCATGTGCCCGTACGCACCATCAAGGGAGAGAAACCAGTTAAGGCAGACGGTAAGCTACTGGTAATAGACGGTGGCTTCTCGAAAGCCTACCAGCCTACTACGGGCATAGCTGGCTATACGTTGGTTTATCACAGCCATGGTTTTCAGTTGGTCCAGCACGAACCGTTCGAGAGTCGTGAGAAAGCCATTAAGGAGGGACTGGATATTAAATCAACTATCTTTCTGGTGGATTATACCCGTCGCCGCATGATGGTGAAGGATACAGATAAGGGGCGTGAATTGCGCCAACAGATTAACGATTTACAGAAATTGTTGGTGGCCTACCGTAGTGGCTTGGTGCAAGAGAAAGACTAAGGGAATATATTAGTAAGGTGACGGTTTAAGCAATACTAATAGATGGATTGATACGATAGTAGTGTTCACTCGTGAACATTGCTATCGTTATTTTTACAGATAACGCTTTATTATAAAGGAAAAAGTATTACCTTTGCAACTGCTTTGTTTTGCATGTCTTTTTTTCGAGATGTGTGGATGAAAAAGGGAACTGGGTGAGAGTCCCAGACAGTCCCGCTGCTGTATTTTCCAAATGTTGTGCATTCTGCAATGCCACTGCCAGTTATGGTGGGAAGGCCATGCACAGGAATTAGTCAGAAAACCTGCAAAGCGATATTGTTGAATACGTCATGCGAGGACGTGCGTAATCTGTAACTTATATGAATAGATTCTGTTACTTCGTGGGTAAATCTATAAGACGTGCATGGTTGACGTTCAGCTTGTTGACTGTTGGTGTGCATGTAACAATGATTTGTGCCCAGAATGATACCATCAGTAGTAAGGTGCATGTCATTGACGAGGTAACAGTGGTTACTACAGGCAGAAGTCGCAATGTAATAAGTACCGCCCCTACACAGCTTGTCACCCAAAAGCAACTGCTCTATCAAGGTGTGACTGATTTGAGTGATGCCCTTCGTCGCTTCTCTGGCGTTAATGTCAGAGATTATGGAGGTGCAGGTGGCATAAAGACCATATCGGTACGTAGTTTGGGCTCCCAGCACACGGCGGTGGCTTATGATGGTATCACCATTACAGACGCCCAAAGTGGGCAGATTGACCTCTCTCGTTTCTCGCTGGACAATATACGTTCGCTATCTTTGACCATTGGTGATAACGATGATATTTTCTTACCAGCACGTACAGTGGCCTCTGCTGCTGTATTACGATTACAAACCGAGGTGCCTGACTTTGGTGATAAATCCTATCGTCTGAAAGCAGAAGTGAAGACGGGCTCGTTTGGCTTGCTGAACCCTTATTTACGTTACGACCAACGGTTGGGTGAGCGTATCAACCTCTCTGTGAATGGTGATTATATGCGTGCCGACAACCAATATCCATTCCGTTTGGTGAACGGCAAATATACCTCGACTGAAAAGCGCAACAACAACTTCATTGAGACCTATCGTGCTGAGGCTAATATTGTTGTTCATACCTCTGAAAGCAGTTTGTTGCAAGGAAAGGCTTATTATTACAACTCTTTCAGACAATTGCCGGGGCCAGTCGTCCTTTATAATAATGTGAATCGTGAAAAGGAGACAGACCGTAATTTCTTTACCCAGTTGCATTATCAAACACTCCTGAATTCCTTATGGCATTTACAACTGAATGGCAAGTTCAATTGGGCCTATACCAATTATTCGGATGTGGGTAACCAATATCCAGGTGGTGAGCTTAACAATTATTATTATCAGCGTGAGTATTATGCTTCTGGTACCTTGATGTTCACACCAACCGATTATTGGGCCTTGGCTTATGCAGCTGACTATGCTTACAACAATCTTAACAGCAATACTACCGCAGGGGTGAGGCCGTATAGGAACACGTTGTTGCAGACACTGACGGCCAAGTACCAGGACAAGCATTGGCTGGTGACGGCTCGTTTGCTGGCTTCCATTTATGAAAATGGAGCCAAGGGCGGAGTCTCTTCTCGGGATGCCAAACGGTTGTCGCCATCGGTGTCTTTATCGTGGAAGCCTTTTGCTAAACATGATTTCTATTTGCGTCTGGCTTACAAGGATATTTTTCGTGTGGCTACATTCAGTGAGAATTACTTTGCCAGATACAGCAGTCGTGACCTAAAGCCTGAAATTGCGCGCCAATATAATGTGGGTTTAACCTACGGGTTGCAGCAAACTGACTCATGGCTGGCAAATGTAAACATTACGGCAGACAGCTATTATAACCGTGTTACAAACAAGATTATCGCGGTTCCGTTCAATATGTTCTTTTGGACAATGATTAACTTGGGACGCGTAGATATTTGGGGAGCTGATGTGAATGTGGATGGAACGATTGTTTTGAGTAAGGGACATCAGTTGTTATTAAGCGGCTCTTATACTCTGCAATCTGCCAAGAACATGACTGACCCTGCATCGCCCTATTATAAGAACCAGATTGTCTATACCCCCAAGAACTCTGGCTCTGCTTCTGTGGCTTGGAAGAATCCTTGGGTGAATGTGTCACTACATGCCACTTTTGCCAGTGCCAGATATACGGTGGAAGATCATAAGCCAGAAAACCGTTTGCCAGGCTATGGCGAGTGGGGTTTGGCGCTCTATCGCACGTTCCACTTTAAGGCATTCGAGTTGGCTACACGCCTCGATGGCATCAACTTGGGCAATAAGCAATATAGTATTGTTAAGAACTACCCTATGCCTGGCAGAGCGTTTAAGTTTACGATAAGTGTAACAATTTAAATACTATTGATTATGAAACTAAGAGATTTTTTGAAAATTAGTATGTTGGCAATGGCTGTTCCATTTGTGTTTGCAGCTTGCGATAAGGATAATGATCCTACACCAACACCAACACCTGAACCAGAACCAGTTCCAACAGAGAAAAAAGGTCTGTTTGTGTTTAATAGTGGCAACCAGGGTGCCAGCATAGACGGTTCTTTGTCTATCATTAACTTTGCTAAAGGTGAAGTGGAGAACAATGTGTTTGCCGAAAAGAATGGCCGTAGCTTGGGTGGTACACCACAGAATGGCGCTATCTTCAACGACAATCTGTATATTGCTGTGTATGGTTCCAGAACCATAGAGGTTGTGAATAAGCTGACCATGCAGAGTGTCAAGCAGATTACTATCCCTACAAGCTATGATGATGGTCCTCGTTACGTGGTGGCCGATGACAAATATGTGTATGCTTCCCTCTATAGTGGTGAGGTGATTCGCATCAATCCTGAGACCAACGAGATTGATAAAGACGTAAAGGTGGGTCCTAATCCAGAAGAGATGGTCGTCCTCAACGGTTTTCTCTATGTGGTGAATTCTGATGGCTTGAATTATGAGAGTGGCTATGTCAATGGCAAGAGCGTATCAAAGATTGACTTGGCTTCATTTACTGAAGTGAAGAAGATTGAGGTAGGTGTCAACCCTACTCGCATCGCTACCGATGGGACCAATGTTTATGCGTTGTCAATGGGTGACTATGTTGCAATACCATCATCTATCTACAAGATTGACGCCAACGACCAAGCCGTTAATACAGGTAAAGGTGCTTCTTGGATGGCTATCCATAATGGGGTGCTATATACCATCAACTCTGTCTTTAACCCAGATTGGAGCACCACTGATTACTACATCAGCTATAAACTCAGCGACATGAGCGTGTTGAGCGACAACTTCTTGGGTGATAATCAGGTGGATGCCCCTGCTGGTATTGCTATTGATGCGGTGGGTGGACAGTTGTTCGTATCATCCTATAAAATGGAATCTGGCTATGCTTCTTACACCACTGACGGCTATGTCAATCAGTACGATTTGACAGGTAAACTCATCAAGAAGTATGACGTGGGTGTTGGTCCTTGCTATATGCTGGTACTGAGATAATAAATGAGAGGTACGAGATACATATTAACCGCATTCCTTATAGCGTGGTTGCTTAGTGCCTGCCAAGGTAAGCAGGGCGGGGTGTCACCGGAAGGTGACAGCCTTGCCCTTCACTATTCCCAACTGTTGAGCATCGTTGATTATGATGGCTATAGCGTAGCAAGCATCAGTGACCCTTGGAACAAAGGACGTAAGTTGCACGAGTATGTGTTGCTGCCCAAGGATGCTGAGGTACCCAATCACTTGCCAGAGGCGACGATAGTACGCACACCTGTTAGCAGAGCTCTGATATATACCGCCGTACATAGTGCGTTGGTGATTGAATTGGGCGCTGGCGAACAGATAGGGGGCGTGTGTGACTTACAGTATATCCATTCACCTTATATTACTGAGGGGGTGAAGCAGGGCAATATCAAAGATTGTGGTGATGCCATGAGTCCCGATTTGGAGCGTATCATAGACTTAGCACCTGATGCCCTGATGTTGTCCCCTTTTGAGAATAGTGGTGGCTATGGTAGAGTGGAAGAGTTGGGTGTACCATTGGTGGAGTGTGCCGACTACATGGAAACTTCGCCCTTGGGACGTGCCGAGTGGATGAAATTCTATGGCAGGTTGTTTGGCGTAGGTGCAGAGGCAGACAGTCTGTTCTCTGAG
>OMSH01000286.1 GCA_900313715.1 uncultured Prevotellaceae bacterium | reverse complement strand
TCTGTCACAAAGATAAATAACGTTATCGGTGAACCGTGAATTTGAGGCGGAGGGAATTGAGGACAACGCTGACGCTGGAGAACGCCATGAGAGCACTCGCCAACATCGGTGTGATGTGCCAGCTATAGCCAAAGAGATAAGGCAGACCAGCCGCCAGAGGAATGCACACCAGGTTGTAGATGAAAGCCCAAAAGAGGTTTTGGTGAATCATATTGACGGTGCGCTTTGATAGTTTGATGGCATCGGGTATGCGTCTGAGGTCATTGCCCATCAGTGTTACCTGTGCTACTTCCATCGCCACATCAGTACCCTGACTCATGGCAATGCTGACATTGGCTGCTGCCAGGGCTTGGGAGTCGTTGATGCCATCACCTACCATGGCTACATGCTTGCCCTCGCCCTGTAACCTGCGCACCAGGTCTTCTTTGTCTTGTGGCATGACCTGACTCTGGTAATGCTCAATGCCTGCTTTTTCAGCCCAATATCGTGCGGCTTCTTCCTTATCGCCACTCATCATGAACAACTCTATGCCTTGTTGCTTTAATTGCTGTACAGCTGCAGGGGCGCTTTCTTTCAGCGTTTCACCATTAAATGTTTTTTCTTTATCAATATCATGATCCATTAATTCTGTCAAAGTTCCTGTTTTGTCAAACACCATGGCATTAACTTGGCACAGACCTTCGAGGGCAGTGGCATCCTTGATAAGGATATGTTGTTCTGCTGCCTTACCAATACCCACCATAAGAGCTGTAGGGGTAGCTAAGCCCATGGCACATGGGCAGGCGATGACAAGTACGGAAACAGCTGCCAGGATGGCTTGAGGTAGTTTGTCCATGCCGCCAAATGCCAACCAAATGATACATGTGAGCAATGCGATGGCCATTACTGTTGGCACAAAGATGAGGGCTATCTTATCGACTGTGCGCTGTACGGGTGCTTTTGAGCCTTGTGCCTGCTGCACCATTTTGATAATGCCTGCCAGTACGGTGCTCTCACCCACCTGTTGGGCCTCAAATTGGAAGGTGCCTTGGCGTACAATCGTTCCTGCCAACACCTTGTCGCCTACATGCTTCTCTACTGGTATGGCTTCACCGCTAATCATTGATTCGTCGATATAGGTTGTGCCATCGGTCACAACTCCATCTACCGGTACTTTCTCGCCCGGACGTACTTCGATGACATCTTCTGGCTGGATAGTAGCGATAGGCACTTCCGACCATTCACCCATCTGAATCACTCGGGCGGTCTTGGGCTGTAGTCCCATCAAGGCTCGGATGGAGGAGGCAGTCCCATTCTTGGCACGCTCTTCCAACAATCGACCTGTAAGGACGAAGGTGATGATCATTACCGATGCATCATAATAGGTGTGGCACTCCATGCCACGGCTGCCCCAGAAACTCTCGCCCCAGAAAGTGTTGAACACGCTGAAGGTGAAGGATACGGCGGTTGACAATGCCACCAACGTATCCATGTTGGCGGAGGCATGCTGTAATTGGCGCCAGGCAATGCTATAGAATTGACGTCCACAATATATTAAATTGATGATTGATATAACCATCATCAATATATTGTTTGTCAGTTTGTTGCCAAAACTAATATAATGCATGGAGATGACCATGCAGAGGATAGCCAGTACCCATGATACGATGACTTTATTACGCAAGTTAAGATAGCTCTGACGTTCTATGGCTTCCAAGTTTTTATCCTGTTCTGTCACCAGGTCATAGCCGATGCCTTGCAGCGCTTCTTTCATCTGTTCCAAATCAATCACTTCGGGATTATAGTCCACCAAAGCCGTTCTGCTGGCTAATGATACGGCACAATTCTCTACGCCCTGCAATCCGCTGAGCTTCTTCTCAACATGAGCGGCACATACTGCGCACATCATTCCAACTACTGGTACAGTCTTTTTCATCTACTCTTTTATTCTTTAGTTTTTTCTTTGCTTCTTATCTAAAATAAACTACCTAACTTAATATTATCATAGTTCAAGAGCTGAACTTCCGAGGCTAAAATTACTTCGTTTTTACTAAGAAAAAATAGACGACCAAAGGTCTAATTGGATTTTTTCTCTTACGTAAAAACTCGAAATTTCTTAACGCCTCTCCACTTAGGCTCTTTCACTATGCAATATTTCATGCCGGTAGTTTCTTTGGTCGCAAAGAAATATATGTCAGTTTAATCCGTCAGTTTATTCTTTAAATATTCTGCAAATATCTTTGCAGCAGATTCAACTTTGGCAGCACAAGGACGAGTCTTGTAGTACTCAGCTGTGCGAGGAGAGGCGATGTAATTGCCACAAGCCTTCTCATGACCTTTGATACCTAAAATCTCAGCACAGATAAGACTGCCATTGACTTGCTCTGACTGGGCAAGGAGTTCTTGTACCACCTTGTAGCAGGCCGACTTACCAGCATTGTCGCTGCCCTCGGTCTGTCCACAGTCGAGACCCACGAGCATGACGATGCCTGACACAGCCCCACACATCATGCGGAGGCGACCCACACCGCCACCAAAGCCTGCTGCTATGCGCTTGGCCATGATATCATCGAGACCATACAGGTCGGCAAATGCAGCTACTACACTCTGACAACAGCCGTAGCCTGCCATGAAGTTATCGACCGCACGGGCCACTCTCTCATCCAGTTCTTCTTTCGTTATTTTCTTCATCCTTACCTAGTTTTATGCAACAAAGTTACAAACTTTCGTACTGAGCAACAAATAACGTCGTTTTTTCTCTGTTAATAGTTCTTAAATGGCGCTTGGGAGCATTGATTATATCGGGTTTTCTTCTTAATTTTGTAGATTGATAGAAAGACCTCGCCTAACTATTTGGCTTCGGTCAATATGTGGTACGTAAAAAACAATTTTATTAACTAATAAAAATTATGATTTATTCTACTGAAGTTAAGAACATGTGTAGCGTCGCTAAAGGCGCTTACCACGGTCCTGCTCCAATACCTGAAGAGGGTAAGTGGATTCAGGCTAAAGAGATCAAAGACATCTCAGGTTACACTCATGGTATTGGCTGGTGTGCACCTCAGCAGGGTGCTTGCAAGCTGAGCTTGAACGTAAAGGATGGTATTATTCAGGAAGCACTGGTGGAGACCATCGGTTGTACTGGTATGACTCACTCTGCTGCTATGGCCAGTGAGATTCTGCCTGGTAAGACTATCCTCGAGGCACTGAATACCGACCTCGTTTGCGATGCTATCAACACCGCTATGCGTGAGCTCTTCCTGCAGAT
>OMSH01000299.1 GCA_900313715.1 uncultured Prevotellaceae bacterium | reverse complement strand
GGATTGTCGGCAAAGAAACGTGAACCTATACGTAACTCATCATGGTTCTCAAGGAAATTGAGCATGTGATCTTGGATATCACCCACCTGCTGCCAGCATCCACTGATTTCGGCAGCTGACTTCGTTCCACGGATCACACCAAAAAGGGTGTCGTACAATCCAACCTTATCATATAGATAATCGAAATGTCCACGATTGATATATTCTCGATACAGACCAGGGTTATATACTTCGGCAATGAACTCAATGTCGGGAAACTGGGCTTTCACCTGAGGAATTGCCCACTGCCAGAATTCTACTGGCACCATCTCGGCCATATCACAACGGAAACCATCAATCTTCTTGCCAGCCCAAAACAACAGGATATGAAGCATTTTGTGCCACGTATCTGGCACTGGGTTAAAGTATTTTTGCCAACCACTTTGGTAGTCAACACCATAGTTGAGCTTCACCGTTTCATACCAATCGTACTTGCCAGGATAGGCATCAAACTTATCGTTGCCAGTGGCTTTGGCAGGATACTCATGATATGGAAGCGATGCATCGCCCAACATATCAAACTGTCCATGTAACTCAGTGTGAGGTATGTAATAGAAATTGTTGGTGGGACTGAAAGCACATTCGGTATTGTCAGCCACGCCCAATTGTTGCACGCCTATCGGTAGTTGGTCGCTATGATATTGTCGTGCCACATGATTGGGTACAAAGTCCATGATGAACTTCAGTCCAGCATGATGGGTACGTTCCACTAATGACTCGAACTCTCGCATACGCCCTGGAACATCCATTGCCAAATCGGGATCTATATCGTAGTAGTCCTTGATGGCATAGGGAGATCCTGCTAAGCCTTTCACCACTGCGGGATGGTCAGGCTGGATGCCATAACGAGAGTAATTTGTTTGCGTGGCATGCTCTATAAGACCAGTAAACCATATATGCGTTGCCCCTAACTCTTTGATTTTCTTCAAAACTAAAGGCGTAAAATAAGCTAACTTACCACATCCGTTCTGGCGGATGGTGCCATTCTTAACACAACATTCGTTTGTATTGCCAAACAAGCGGGGCAATACTTGGTATATAATCTTTTTCATAACTTCTAATTATCTAAAACTTCTTTCGCTTTTTCGTAGCCCGCCATAAAGATCTCTTTAGACTTATCAAGATCCATGTTGCTATAGCCAGACAAGTTGACAGGTTCTATCAACACATCAGCCATCTCTCGTTCTGCTATTGTATTAGAACGGAAGATAAACTGATAGCTACGTTCGGCAATATTTATAATATTCAACTTGTAATCTAGGGTTAGAAGCGGACTTACGTTGATGGCATAAATTTGTTGACATTCTTCACGGATAGGAGATACTGGTAAGTTCATCAACACACCACCATCGACATAATGGGTTCCCTTAATAGTGATGGGCGAAAAGAGGACTGGCATGCAACAAGACGCTGCCACACACTGGGCTATATCACCTTGACGAAAGAATACCGACTTGCCATGATCGAGGTCGGTGGCGGTAATGACCATTGGCACAGGTAATAATTCAATGCGTCCGCGTTTAAGGTGAGATTTCAGGAACTCTTGTAATTCATCAAGTTCAAAGAATCCAGTAGTTGGTAAAACAGGTTTGGTAAAATCGTAAAACTTCAATCCATCAAAAAACTCCAACACCTGATAGGGCTCATTGCCGTCAGCATAGAGGGCACCTACCAATGACCCAGCACTGGTACTGCTGATAATGTCAGGACGGATATCATGCTCTATCAATGCTTGTATGGCACCCAGATGGGCAAAGCCTTTGATAAAGCCTCCACTCAAAACAAAACCTGTATGAAATTTCTTTCTGACACTCATCTCTGAACCTGTATTTAAATATTTTGCTCTGCGAAAGTAATCAAATTCTTGTGAATTATGTGTCTCTTTCAGAAAAAATATGCTAACTTTGCATGATTTTATGAGGAAACTAAATAAAAAAACAATATGAATATCTCTTATAATTGGCTGAAAGAGTTTGTGGATTTTAATTTAAGTCCGTTGGAACTGGCTGAAGCACTGACATCTATAGGTTTGGAAGTTGGTGGCGTTGAGGAAATCCAGGCCATTAAGGGCGGATTGGAAGGACTAGTTATCGGCGAGGTGATGACTTGTGAGCCCCACCCTAACTCTGATCATATGCATGTGACCAACGTGAACTTAGGTACCGGCGAGCCTGTGCAGATTGTCTGCGGAGCTCCTAATGTGGCTGCAGGACAGAAAGTGGTGGTGGCTACCATAGGAACCAAGTTGTATGACGGTGACGAATGCTTTACCATCAAGAAATCTAAACTCAGAGGTATCGAATCTTGTGGCATGATCTGCGCAGAAGACGAGATTGGCATAGGTACTGACCACTCGGGCATCATCGTATTACCTGACGATGCTGTGGTAGGTACACTTGCCAAGGATTATTACAACATTAAGAGCGACTTTGTGTTAGAGGTGGACATTACACCTAACCGCGCCGATGCTTGCTCGCACTACGGTGTGGCTCGTGACCTCTATGCTTACTTGGTTCAGCGTGGTATTCCAACCACATTGCACAAGCCAAGTGTGGATGCTTTCAAGGTGGACAACCATGACTTAGATATCAATGTGACCATCGTGAACAGTGAAGCTTGTCCTCGTTATGCTGGCATCACCGTCAAGGGCGTTACTGTGAAGGAGAGCCCAGAATGGTTGCAGAACAACCTGCGTATGATTGGCCTGCGTCCTATCAACAATATCGTGGACATCACCAATTATATATTGTTTGCATACGGACATCCGATGCATTGCTTTGATGCTGACAAAATCAAAGGAAACCAAGTTATCGTAAAATGTATGCCAGAAGGGACTCCATTCGTCACCCTGGATGGTGTTGAGCGCAAGTTGAGTTCACGTGACCTGATGATTTGCAACACAGAAGAGCCTATGTGTATTGGCGGTGTGTTTGGTGGTTTAGAATCTGGCACTACAGAAGATACCAAGAATGTATTCCTGGAAAGTGCATATTTCCACCCTACATGGATTCGTAAGACAGCACGTCGTCATGGTTTGAATACCGATGCTTCTTTCCGCTACGAACGTGGTATAGACCCTAACAACACCATTTATATTTTGAAGCTGGCTGCTTTGATGGTGAAGGAATTGGCAGGCGGTGAGATTTCTTCAGAAATCAAGGATGTATCTTGCAAAGACTTCCCACCATTCCGTGTCGAGTTGTCATATCAACGGGTGAACGAGTTGATTGGTAAGGATATTCCTACAGAGACGGTGAAGAGCATTGTGAAGAGCTTGGAGATGGAAGTTGTTGCAGAAACTACCGAGGGCTTGACGCTGGATGTTCCACAATATCGTGTGGATGTTCAGCGCGACTGCGATGTGATAGAGGATATCCTGCGTATTTATGGCTATAACAACGTTGAAATACCTACTACATTGAAGTCAAGTCTCGTAGCAGAAACAGAAACAGATAAGTCGAACAAACTGCAAAATCTGATAGCAGAACAGCTGGTGGGTGCTGGTTTTAACGAAATCCTGAACAACTCGCTGACTAAAGCAGCCTATTACGATGAACTCAGTTCTTATCCTGCACAAAATTTGGTAAGACTGATGAACCCACTGAGCAGTGACTTGAACGTCATGAGAGAAACTTTGCTATTTGGTGGTTTGGAGTCCATTGCTCGCAATGCAAACCATAAGAACCCTGACCTGAAGTTGTTTGAATTTGGCAACTGCTATTATTATCGTGAAGAAAAGCGCAACGAGGAGAAGCCATTGGCTCCCTACTCAGAGAGTTATCATTTAGGTTTATGGTTAACAGGTAAGGACAAGCAGGGATCATGGATTCATGCCGATGAAGAGAACAACGCCTATATGCTAAAAGCATATGTGGAGAATATATTTGGTCGTATGGGCTTGCGCATGCGTGACCTCGCCATCGAGAACCTTAGTGCTGACATCTATGCTTCTGCGATTGTCATCAAAACACAGGGCGGCAAACGTCTGGCAATGTTAGGCTCTGTGACACGCAAGATTCTGAAGCAGTTTGACATCGACAATGCTGTATATTTTGCTGACATCAATTGGATTGAAGTGATGCGTAGCATTCGCTCTCTGAAGGTTAGTTTCAAAGAGCTGCCTAAGTTCCCGGCTGTTCGCAGAGACTTAGCTTTACTGGTGGACAAGAGCGTGCAGTTTGCACAGATTGAAAAATTGGCTTTCGATGCAGACCGTAAACTTGTCAAAGCTGTCAACCTGTTTGATGTGTATGAGGGCAAACACCTGGAACCTGGAAAGAAGTCGTATGCCATCAGCATCACCCTTCAGGACGAAGGTCAAACCCTAAATGACAAGGCAATAGACAAGGTGATGCAGAAAATCATCAAGAGCCTGGAAACACAGGTTAATGCAAGACTTAGATAAATAATTATAAAACATATACCAATGGGAAGAGCGTTTGAATATAGAAAAGCTACAAAGCTGAAGAGATGGGGTCACATGGCTAAGACCTTCACACGTCTGGGTAAGCAAATCGCCATTGCCGTTAAGGCTGGTGGTCCAGAACCCGAGAACAATCCTACGTTGCGTTCACTTATCGCTAACTGTAAGCGTGAGAACATGCCGAAGGATAACATTGATCGTGCCATCAAGAATGCGATGGGAAAAGACCAGAGCGATTACAAGAGCATGACTTACGAAGGCTATGGCCCTCATGGCGTAGCTATCTTCGTGGATACACTGACTGACAACCCTACCCGTACAGTAGCTGATGTCCGTTCAGTATTTAACAAATTCAGTGGTACTTTGGGCACTATGGGCTCACTAGCATTTCTGTTCGACCACAAAGCAGTGTTCACCTTCAAGAAGAAAGATGACCTTGATATGGATGAGTTTATCCTCGAGATGATTGACTACGATGTGGAGGAAGAATATGATATTGACGATGAGGAAGGTACCATCACTATCTATGGTGACCCGAAAAGCTACTCTGCTATCCAGAAGCACTTAGAGGAGCAAGGCTTTGAGGATGTGGGTGGTGACTTTACTTACATTCCTAACGACCTAAAGGATGTAACTGCTGAGCAGCGTGAAACTATCGACAAGATGGTGGAACGTTTAGAGGAGTTTGATGATGTGCAGAATGTTTATACCAATATGAAGCCAGAAGAGTAAAAAATGGCTCACACATACATCACAAAAGGCTGCATATCTTGCAGCCTTTTTTATTTTGGAGCTCTACGATATAGATAGAAAGCAATGAAAGCGTAAAGAATGTTAGGAATCCATACAGCTACAATAGGCGGCATACCTCCATTGACAGAAAAAGTGGAAGATACCGTTTGAAAGAGGATATAACTAAAACTCAATCCCAAGCCGATACCTAAATTAAAACCCATGCCTCCTTTCATTTTGCGTGATGCCAACGAGGCACCTATCAGCGTGAGGATAAAGGAAGCGAATGACATAGCGATACGTTTATGATATTCTATCTCAAACTCTTTGGTATTTGACAATCCCCTGACTCGCTGACGGTCGATATAGGCACTCAGTTCAGGATTGGTCATCATCTCTTGTTGGTTCTGCATCTGAATCAAATCGTCAGGTGTCAGGCGTATCAAGGTATCAATTCGGTTGCCACGCTTGATAACCTCACGATCACCCTCTAATTCACGAATCATATAATCGCGTGCCGACCACCGGTTTACGTGTGTTGTATCATAGATGATGGTGCGAGCTGTCATATGCGACACTAACTGTTTACCATCAAATTTGTCAAGAGAAAAACGATAGCCCGTCTTTCGTTGATCTTCAAAACGTTCGATATATGCCACCACATTAGTATCTACCTGCATCTGGATATTCCTAACCGTATTCGTCTTTCGTTCCTTATAGTATTTATCCTCAAAATTGATGCGTGTCACGCTGCCTTTGGGAATAACATAAGCGCCCAATAGAAAAGTAACAATAGAGATGATAGCTGCCGAAACCATATAAGGACGAAGCATGCGCTTAAAACTCATGCCCGTTGAAAACATAGCAATGATTTCTGAATTCTCTGCCATCTTGGCGGTAAAGAAGATGACGGCAATAAAGACAAACAAGGGACTGAACAAGTTGGCAAAATAAGGAATGAAGTTCTGATAGTAGTCAAAGATAATGGCACTCCATGGGGCATCATGCTCCATGAAGCGGTCCATCTTCTCATTGAAATCGAACACCACAGCAATGGAAATAATCAAGACAATGGCAAAGATATAGGTACCTAAAAACTTGGCAATAATATAGTAGTCCAATCGTTTCAGGTACTTATGAGGCATCAGTTCTTGAAAACTCTGAATGCCAAGCAGACTCTTTAACCAGAGTTTCAACTTATTTTTACACTCTCCTATTTTCCAGGAATTTTTCATTACAATCTTTGAGATACTTGTTCCACCATTTTAGGTTTCCATATAGCAAAATCTCCCGCAATGATATGCTTTCTGGCCTCGCCTACCAACCATAGATAGAAAGCCAAGTTGTGCAACGATGCTATCTGCATGGCGAGTAACTCCTGAGCATGGAAGAGGTGACGCAAATAAGCCTTACTATATATAGTGTCCACTTTCGACGCGCCATCCTCCTCGATGGGTGAAAAGTCGAACTCCCACTTTTTATTCCTCATGTTAATGATTCCCTGCTTAGTAAACAACATACCATTTCGTCCGTTACGGGTAGGCATTACACAGTCGAACATATCTACCCCTCGCTCGATGGATTCCAAAATATTGGCAGGTGTACCAACCCCCATCAAATAGCGAGGCTTGTCTTTGGGCAGGATGCCGTTCACCAACTCAATCATTTCATACATCACCTCAGTAGGTTCACCAACCGCCAGGCCACCGATGGCATTGCCCTCAGCCTCCTTTGAGGCGATATACTCAGCCGATTGAATGCGCAAATCACGATAGACACATCCCTGTACTATGGGGAACAGCGACTGATGATAGCCATATTTCGGTTCTGTTTCCTGATAACGTTGAATGCAACGGTCCAACCAACGATGGGTACGTTCCATAGAAGGCTTGGCGTAAGCATAGTCAGCAGTTCCAGGTGTACATTCGTCAAATGCCATGATAATATCTGCACCAATGCTACGCTCGATGTCCATCACTTTCTCAGGAGTAAAAAACAACTTACTGCCATCGATGTGTGAGCGGAACTCCACACCTTCCTCTTTCATCTTACGGATACCTGTGAGTGAAAATACCTGGAAACCACCGCTATCTGTCAGCATTGGACGATCGAAGGCATTGAATTTATGCAAGCCCCCTACTCGCTCCAACACCTCCAATCCTGGGCGCAAGTAAAGATGATAGGTATTACCCAGGATAATTTGTGCCTTCACATCATCTTTCAAGTCAGACACCTGCACACCTTTCACCGAGCCCACTGTTCCTACGGGCATAAAGATGGGTGTTTCTATCTGTCCATGAGCAGTAGTAATCAGTCCGGCACGTGCGTTCGTCTTACTATCGGTATATTGCAGCTCAAATGTCATTCTTCAGATTCTTTCTTGTTAGGTTCTTCTTTGACGGTCAGTTCAATGGCATCAGCCACTTTTTCTTGTAGCAAAGCCAGGTCGAATACCTCCTTCACATCCTTCACGAAATGGAAAGTCAGTCCTTCAATATAAATAGGCTGAATATCCTCAATATTCTTTCGATTGGCCTCACTCAAAATAATCTCCTTAATACCTGCACGTTTAGCAGCCAGTATGTTTTCCTTAATACCGCCCACAGGCAACACCTTGCCGCGTAAGGTAATCTCACCCGTCATCGCCACATTGGCCTTCACCTTGCGTTGCGTCAACGCTGATGCTAATGAGGTGGCCATCGTAATACCAGCTGAAGGGCCATCCTTCGGAACGGCTCCCTCAGGAACGTGGATATGTATATCCCACTGGTCGAATATCCTTACATCGATACCTAATAACTGAGGATGCGCCTTGATGTATTCCACTGCCAACATAGCCGACTCTTTCATCACATCGCCCAAACTACCTGTTAAGGTGAGCTTGCCTTTACCATGATTCAGACTGGTTTCAATAAAGAGAATCTCTCCACCGACAGCTGTCCAAGCCAAACCAGTCACCACACCCGCATAGTCGTTTCCTTGATATTTGTCGCGGCTGTATTCCTGTATGCCTAAATAACCACGCAAGTCTGCAGGTTTTACTTCTGTTTTCTTCAAATAGCCATCTTTTGCATATTGCAATGCCATCTTACGCAACACTTTACCAATCTTCTTTTCCAACTCACGTACGCCACTCTCACGGGTATAGTTCTCGATAATTGCTTCTAATGTTGCTTTAGAAAATTTCACATCACCTTTCTTCATGCCATTTGCATCAAGTTGCTTAGGCACCAAGTGCTTACGAGCTATTTCTAACTTCTCCTCTGTCAGATAGCCACTTAGCTCAATCAACTCCATACGGTCAAGTAATGGTTGAGGGATGGTCTGCAGATTGTTAGCAGTAGCAATAAACATCACCTTCGAGAGGTCATAATCCACGTCTAAATAATTATCGTGGAAGGTAACATTCTGCTCAGGGTCAAGCACCTCCAACAAAGCAGAAGAAGGATCACCATGAACGTCAGAACCTAATTTGTCCACCTCATCCAACACAATCACAGGATTAGAAGAGCCAGCTTTCATCATGCCCTTGATGATTCTTCCAGGCATTGCACCGATATAGGTTTTGCGATGACCACGAATTTCAGCTTCATCATGTACACCACCTAATGACATTCGGATATATTTGCGCTTCAAAGCAGTAGCAATTGACTTACCCAGCGAGGTTTTACCCACTCCGGGAGGACCATAAAGGCAGATGATAGGTGATTTCATATCACCTTTCAGTTTCAGTACGGCCAAATGCTCCAAGATACGTTCTTTTACACGCTCAAGTCCGTAATGGTCTTTGTTCAGTACCTTCTCAGCATTTTGTATATTCAGATTGTCTGTAGTATAGATACCCCAAGGCAAGTTCATCATCGTTTTCAGATAATCCAACTGCATACTATATTCTGGCGATTGTTGGTGCATCTGCTCCAATTTATCCACCTCCTTGAGGAAAGTCTTCTTTACATCATCGTTCCACTTGATAGTATCTGCCTTCTTGCGCATCTCCTCTATCTCACGCCTTGAGCCGTTGCCCCCCAACTCATCCTGAATGGTCTTAATCTGCTGTTGGAGGAAGTACTCTCGTTGTTGCTGGTCGATGTCCTCACGAGCCCTCATCTGGATAGATGCCTTTATCTCTGCCAACTGAACCTCACGACTCATTAGTCCCAACAGACGGTAGGCACGTTCTTTCACAGAATCCATCATCAGGAGTTCAATCTTTTCCTCGTTCTGGATGGGCAGATGGGCACAAAGGAAATCCACCAAGAAAAGCGAACTGTTGATATTTCTGATAGCAAAGGCAGAATCTGGCGGCACAATATCAGACAACCTGATATACTTGACAGCCATATCTTTGATGGCCTCCAAAAGCGGACGTGTCTCCTTATCATTCTTAGGAAACATAATTTCGTCCAACGGTTTTACCCTTCCCTTCAGATAGGGGTCAATTTGTGTAACCTCCAATAGTTCAACACGTCTAAACCCCTGTAATATTACGGTAGTAGTATTGTCAGGCATCTCGAGCATACGTAAGACCTTGGCAACTACACCCACATTGTATAGATCTTCCTTAAATGGATTCTCAGTATCTGATTGCTTTTGGCAGAATACCCCCATTTGCCAGCCTTTTCGCTCAGCCTCTTTCACCAAGCGCAAAGATGACTTCCTTCCTATCGTGACGGGCATAACCACACCTGGAAAGAGCACCATATTCCTCACGGGTAACAAGGGCATCTCATCGTTTACTTCTACATTCAGAAATTTCTCTTCCGATCCACCTTCAAGATCAGTGAACACCGAAATAACTTTCTCCTGCCTATCTTCTTCGTCAAATCTGTAATTCTTCATCGTCTTTTCACCTAAAAAATCATGCCACACATGTGGCAAAGTATAAAAAGCGTGTAAAGTTACGGCTAATTATTCATTTTCACACACTCTGCCATCTTAAAAATACAAAAACTATGCCAAAAACCGCAAGAAATCGTTGAATAATCCATAAATTTGCACACATCATTATATAAACGCTTAATATGTCGAACGCATTTTTTCAATTCAAGCAATTCACTGTCTGGCACCAAAAATGTGCCATGAAAGTGGGTACAGATGGAGTGTTAGCTGGTGCCTTAGCGCCTGTTGAAGGCATGAAGCATATCCTTGATGTAGGTACAGGAAGTGGACTGATAGCACTGATGCTGGCACAGCGATGTCATGAGGCAAACATCAGGGCTATAGAAATTGATGATGATGCTGCAGCTCAGGCTGAAGAGAACTTTGCGGCCTCACCTTGGGCAGAACGTCTCCAACTGATACATGGTGATTTCAACGAATATGTTTCCAACAAGCTATTTGATCTCATCGTGAGTAATCCTCCTTATTATATTGATGCTTTGAAAAACCCCGATCCTCATCGTTCTGTGGCTCGTCACAACGAAACACTAAACTTCCACCAATTATTTCTGCATGCTCGTCAGTTATTACAACCAGCAGGTATTTGTTGTGTAATTATTCCCACAGAATCAGAAAGTTTTGTCAACGATATGGCAGCTCGTCATCATTTCTTCCCACAAGCCGTGACACGCATCTTTACCAAACCTGGAAAGAGATGTCGTAGAGTTTTTATCACTTATTGGAGAGGGGAAGAAAACGACTTGTATTATCCAGGAGAAAAGACTATGCAAACTATCTTTCTTATGGACAGTAAAAACGATTATACAGATACCTATCGACAACTAACGAAAGACTTCTATATAAAGCTATAACCGAAGTATTGTTCTCGTATCCCATTCTGCAGCTTCTACATCTAAGAATGGAGATATAGTAATAAGGTTATCATTTATGACACTTCAATATATGCAAGGTTGAGAGTACTGTTTAACACTGGGACCAAAGGCAGGAAACCACTATATATTCTGTTTTGCTGGATATGCAATGGCGATTTGACTTTGTTTCCCTCTGCAAAACGCACAAGTTCTTCGTGTGTGCGGAAATGACGAATCATAAACCAGCCTTGTGCATCATCAGCGAGGAAGTTGTCTTTCAAAACACGAGCCAAATAACCCATAGTGGCACGATAGTTAATTTCCACACAAGGATGAATGAGCATTTCACCTGCCTCTTGGCAGATCATCATATCTACCCCGACACAACCCTTGTAGCCTTTTTGAGTTAAAAAATCACCCACCATTTTCAAGGTTCTATCCAACAACGTTTTTGGCACATACTTAGTGAGCAAACGTTCAATCTCCTCATTGCTCAACAAAGCATTTCCTTTGTAAAAACCTTTATGGTCAGTATTAAACAATGAATAGCCCAAAAACGAAACCGTTGCTTCTCCCACATAAAATTCCATCGCAAAATCTTGTACCTTATTATTAATAGGCATCGCAGTGACATAACCTTCATCACCTATTACTCGCTTACACCAGTTCCGGTCTCTCACATTGAACTCATCACGACACCACAACAAGCCTTTGCCACTACTTGACCAAGGTTCTTTGAATACCACCCCACCTCGGTCTTTCATTTGGTTGAAAAACAAATCACATTCCTTGGTATTTGTCAGATTATGTGAAAAGCCACAGAAATCAGGTTCATTTTCAAACAATTGCAACAACTCACCCACTACCTTACGTTGAGAAAGTTGGCGATGTGCTTCGAGTTCCACATCATCAGGCAGATTGTTTGGGTCTATTCCGGCTCTGCCAAGCATATTACGAAACGATTGGTTCCACCCCCAAGGACAAATTTCTATTGAGCCCTTTAAAGAACCAAGTTTAGAAACGGTAAGTAGCTCGACATCTAATTTGAATAGCTTGTTCATTTCTTCCAGAAAATCATGATTACTTGCTTGGTCAGCCAGCACGTAACTACCCGATTTGGCAAACCATAAAGGCAATAATGCCAAGTCGTTAATCATCTGGCGCACTTTTTGGGTAGGGGTATAGTTGCCTTTACCATTTGCCAACGCCAGATCAGTATCAGGATTAAAGATATAGAGCCTCATGAGTTACAATTGTTATTTTCGGTCATAAAGATAGTTAATATTTTGCATACTCCGCTTTGATAATAGGCAAAAAAGAGCTACATTTGCAACTTGAACTTAAACGAACGAGTAATATACAATCAATAAACAAAAACTAAAATTATGGCTAAAGAGAAAAAATTCATTACTTGTGATGGAAACGAAGCAGCTGCTCATATTGCGTATATGTTTACCGAAGTAGCTGCTATCTACCCTATCACTCCATCATCTACTATGGCTGAGCATGTGGATGAGTGGGCTGCTGCTGGCAGAAAGAACATTTTCGGCGAAACCGTAAGTGTTCAGGAGATGCAGTCAGAAGGTGGTGCTGCAGGTGCCGTTCATGGTTCACTGCAGGCTGGTGCACTGACCACCACCTTCACTGCTTCTCAGGGTCTGCTCCTGATGATTCCTAACATGTATAAGATTGCCGGTGAG
>OMSH01000288.1 GCA_900313715.1 uncultured Prevotellaceae bacterium | reverse complement strand
GTCTGGCTGATGGCGGGATAGCTCAGCTGGTTAGAGCGCATGATTCATAATCATGAGGTCGCCGGTTCAATCCCGGCTCCCGCTACCCCCAAAAGTCAACGAGTTACAGAAATGTAGCTCGTTTTTGTTTTATCTATGGTGAAATTCAGGTAAAATTCACGAATAAAAAGTCAGCTCGTGAAATTCAGCGCAATATAACTTGTTCCTCACCGCATCACTTTTACCTCAGTTGACACTACTGTGCAATTATTTTCTTCTTCCGCTATGATAGTTGTTAAGAATTAACGACTATTTAAATTAGCGGAAGAGCGGAAGAAGAAAACACGATTTAGCTTGTAAATTAATTATTCCATCCTATTATCGTAGAAGTAACAGGCCAAAATATATTTGAATGTCATCTCAATAAGTGCCTTGCTATATCATAATGTTAGTATGTCATCGCATAGAGCGGACACAGCACTCCGATGGGTGATAAATAATATGGTCTTTTGCGGATAGGCAGTAAACAAACGGGTGAATAATTCTCGCTCAGTCGCCTCGTCTAACGAACTGCTAATCTCGTCGAGCAAGAAGATGTCGCCACCGCGCAGCAATCCACGGGCGATGGCAATGCGCTGAGCCTGGCCCTCGCTGAGTCCGCTACCCCGTTCTCCCAGTTCGGTATCGAGACCTTCTGGCAGGTCAAGAACAAAATCAGCACAGGCGATATGCAGCACCTCGCGCAGTTCGTTGTCAGTAGCATCTGGCTTTGCAAGCTGCAGGTTGTAACGAATGGTTCCGCTCATCAGGGTGTTGCCTTGCGGCACAAAGCACAATTGTCCGCCAACAGTGACAGAGCCACTGGTGGGTTCGATGAAACCAAGCATTAAACGAAATAGTGTTGTCTTGCCGATGCCTGTCTCACCCATGATGGAGGTCTTGGAACCGAGTTTGAAGTGGTGAGTGAGATGGTCTATCACAAATCGGTCGCCATTGGCATAGTGAAAGCAGACGTCATCCATAGTGATACTGCCTGATGCGCCACTATCCACCAACTTTGTATTGTTCACTGCAACCTGTTCACTGTTTAGTTCTTCGAGCCTGTCTATGCTGGCCGTTGCATGAATCACACTCGGAACCATGTTAAGCAGCTGGAGTACAGGACCTTGAATCATACCGACAAGTTGCAGAAACGAGGTCATCACACCGAAGGTAATTGTGCCGTTGCGCAATCCGATGCCCCCCCAGATGAAAGCCAACAGATAACCGAGTCCGAAGGCGCAACCCATGATGAACCGGGTAATAACAGTGAACCGCATACGGCGCATCATATTGCCGCGAAGGCGTTGCTGCATGGTGTCGAGCCTGTTAGTCACCCATTGTTCAGAACCTAAGGAGCGCAACACGGCATTATGCTCCATCCCTTCCTGTACCTGCATCTGAATCCGGCTCTCGTCCTGTCGGATGCCGAGGGTCATCTGCTTGAGCCGTCTGGCAATCAGTTTTCCGAAGATGATGGCCAAAGGCGTAAACAACAGCAACGCCCAGGCCAGCCACTCGTCGAACCATCGCATCAGCAAAAAGGATCCGCAGAGCTGTATCATCGTGATCACTATCTGCGGCAAAGTGTCGGTTGTAACGGTCGTCACCTGTTCGATATCCTTGGCCATACGAGAGGTGACATCGCCTGAGTGCAGTTCATCCCCCATGAACAACTGTCTGCGGAACAGACCGCTGAAGATACGTAATCGCATGGCATTCGACTGGCGGACACCCGCAGCTGTCGTCAGCCAATAGCCCATCTGCCGCAGCACCACACCGCATAGAACGGCCAGCACGAGCAGAACGACCATCTGCAGTACATCATTAGCCGATCCCGTGCGAATCGTCTCATCGATGAAACGACGACTGAGCCACACCATCATCAGGCTGGACGACACTTGCCCAATACCAGCCATGATGCGCACCAACGTATACCAACGGATACCTCGCGAGTTATTCCAAAGCCAGGAGAGATAGTGCATAGTGAATAGTTATTCTACGACATCCAGTTTCCGCCACTCAGCAACAATCTCCGCAACATCGGCTTTGGCCTCGTCAGGCGACACGTCGTATTCCTCACAGAGCTTGTCTGTCAGGGTTTCGATGGTGAAGTCACTCATCTCTTGCGCCTGTTTCCAAAGCCATGCAGCTGTTCCGTTCAAAGTTAACATCTTTCCGAAATTGATGGCATCGAGACCTTCACCCATAATCACTTGTTTTCCGCACACTTCGCGCAGCACAAATCCTTTCTTTATTTTCATAATCGTCTGTATATCGCTAATAAATACTTTCTCGTCGGTCGTAGCCAGAACCACAATTTTGCTCCCAACTTCCGCCACCTATTATAAATATAATGTGTACACTCCTTGTCATCCACCACATGCGTCACAATGGCCCTGATGTCATTAAGTTTACAATGTTCCGTACCTATCAGGTTACCATCGCCCATCAGTGTCACACATTCACCGTCGATGCTGATAATGCGGTGTATCACATATCTGTTGTTATCCACCCATGTCAGCACCACATCCCCTACAGATGTCTGTCCTGGTGAATGCAGGATGACACTCTCTTTGCCACCGATGATAAACGGTAGCATACTATTACCATTCACGGGCAACGTCACGCTGACGCCCTCTCTCACGAGCCTAATAGCCTCCTCTATAATTTCACGATCCGTCACAATATTCACATTTTCACATTGCTGCAGCACAGCTCTGCTGCAGCTTGATCTGGCAGACAATCCAAGTGCCACATGGGAACAGTCGATGCCAGCGCATTTTCCGTCTGATGCAGGCCATTGGCAATCCGTTCATCCCAGCGCTTACCACTGATGCTCGCCACCAGGTTCACATAGGCCTCGATACCACTCAACCGCCGAATTTTGTTATAAGGCGCCTGGCTCAGCACCACAATGCTGCCCAGCGGACAGCTAACGTTGCGATAGCAGTGTGTCTTGCCGCTCCATGGAGATCCATACACGACAGCACCGTCATCCTCGGTTATCCGCACTATCGGGTTGTCGTCGTTCACGAGTTCTGTGTCTTCGATATGCTTCAGCCACAATCGGGCGTGAGTGCTCTTACCCGTGCCGCTGGGGCCAAGGAACAGATACCCTTTGCCTCCATAAGAAACCACCGCCGCATGGAAGAGCACCGTCTGCCGGTCGGCTGTAGCAAGGGCGTAAAGCACCATCAGAGCATTATCGATGGCCAGCTTCGTGTCGTGACCTGTCGTGATAAGCCGACCGTCACAATAGTCGGGTGAACATACCAGCCAGGCAGCCGTCACCTGGTGCCACAGAAACCCGAACACAGGTTCTCCGTCGGCCGTCTTCCCGCAAATGATCTCCTGTCCGTCGTCCTCTTGCCGCCATTCTTCGGCATAGCCAACAGGGATACCTCGAGAGATGGTCAACGAGAAAGCAACCGCTGCTTCGTCACAGCCGAAGGGCTCATAATTAGTCAATAGCGAAAAACTCTCCGTCTCGCAACAGACACGAAACACATGCCCTGCTACCTTATAATATCTTATTTCCATGTTTTCTTCACCACCCTAATTAATCTTACAATATGTGCAAAGATATGAATAATCTTCGAATTTGAGCAACTTATTGGGGACGAAAAAAACGTTTCAAAACATGTAGTTTTAGTTTACGGTCATTTTAATACGGGATAAAAAAACGATGACTCGTCAAACTGCCAACAATACCCCAACCGTCCTTGACATTTGAGTATATTTGTATGGGTTCGGAGAAGGCGTCAATACTTGATACCCGAAAAAGCTCTACAGACTTCAGATAACGATACAACTCTGGTGAGATGGCCTGCAACTCTACTATCACTTGCATTGGTACCCATTCTCCATTAGGATGTAGCTCATGCATTTCATATTGTGTTTCTTGCACCACTGGCTTTGGACTATCTACCACGAAAGTATAATCACCTCTTTTCAGTAGTTCATCGTCGAACACATTACTGAAGAAAGCGGGCCAACCGCCAAAGTTGGTGTTCAGACGGCTGTCCAGAAACAGCTCGTCCTCAGAGAAGAAGATGTCCTGCATGATATAGTGTTTCCGATGGTCATCGTTCTCCCATATTTCACCCTCGTTTACAAGGACATCAGGCTCATCTGTTATCACACCCCTCACACGCAGGCGGTAGTACTGGTTGTCAGCAGTATCTGTTATGCGACAGGTAATCCGCATGATGGTATCTGAATCGTAGGTGAGATTGTTCATTATCCTGTAGGGATTATCATCCAGCACCTCATAGTCCACCACTTCAATCATTGGCCGGGGAGGTACCGTTGTTTCTGCATAAGCCTCACATACTGATGTCTGTGTATTGTCCCGCTCCTTGTCCTTGTATTGCACCTTAACCTCGATGTGATCATTTACCTTTGGAACATAGTCACATACATATTCTAAGTTTTCTTCTTCCAACACAAGCCGGTAGGTCTGACTGCCGTTGACCACCGCCTGTACCTCTGCGTTCTGGATGGCCGTTTGAAGGTAGTATTCCATAGTCTGGTAGTCTGTACTGGCATCATCGGTGAAAAAGACAGAGTGATCATAATCCTTGGTGTTGAGATTTGGTGTCTTCCCTACCTGATAAGCGTGTGATACCATTACTTTGAGTGGCTTACCCTCAACTGCCAAGGCATTGATGATAATGTCTTTGTCGGTCTCCTGTGTCACTCCTTTGAAATCCAACTCCTTCTCACATGATAATAAAGCAAAGAAACAGAGCAGTGAGAGGAATTTCAGACAACGGGTTAATATGGTATTTAGTTTCGTTTTCATGATCATCAGAGTTTGAGGGTAAAACTTAGCGAAGGCATGATGGGGAACATGCATACGCCTTTCAGCGATTTGCGGTTATTAGTATAACCCCAATATACTGACGATATGTTCTGCTGGTTATACAGATTGTAGAACCCTACCTCACAGATCAGTTCACCTATGCCGATACTGCCATGATGTATTAGGCTGACATCCAGTCGGTGCACCGCAGGGAATACGAAACTGTTGCGCTGTCGATAGGTATCCATGCGTACCACATGCTCGATGTCGGTATCCAGATAAAACTCATTGGTCTCAAAATGGTAGGCTGGGTTCTGTGTTAAATCGATGGTGCCTGCTACAGTAGGAGGCACAAAGTTGTTAAACTCGTCCAACTTTCCCAATGCCACTGTAGTGGTGGCAATCGAAGCACGCCGTCCGCTCTGGAAGGTCCAAGCTGCCGAGAAGTCCCAGTTTTTGCTCAGCCTCTGCGTGATACTAAAGTTGAAATTATGCCTGCGGTCGCCGTTTGAATAGAACTCGCGTCCGCCGTTCAGTTCCATGCCCGGGTGGTCGAATGTGCGCAAGGACTTCGACCATGTATAGCTGATATGGCCTGTCGTCTTACCGACAACCTTCTCCAGCATCACCTCAACCCCATATGCCTTGCCCTGTCCCTGCACAATCAGATCGTTCATGCTCCTGGCTGAAATGTAAGAGGTCCCTTCTGCATAATCCACCACTTTGTCCAGCCATTTGTAATAGCCTTCCACCGAGAACTGTATGCCGTTATCGGTGTCGTAGTTGAAGCCAAATGAGAGTTGGTCGGAGGTGCCCAGTTTCATGTCCTTGTTGAAGGGAATCCATATCTCTGATGGAGTCACCAGATTGCCGCTGGATAGCAAGAACAGACCTTGTGACATACGGGCATACGACAACTTTACTGAGGTGCCTTTGGCCATCAACCACCTAAGAGAAGCACGAGGTTCAATTGAAGAGCGGAACACGCCATCTGCCTTATATCCCTGCCAGCGCAGGCCGACATTGGCCCTTATCCGTGGAGTGATGGTCCAGTCATCCTCTACATAAGCTGCCATCGTGGTCATTGTCCTTTTTCCCACGAGGTCGTTCCGTATATTTCTTTCCGCTATTCTGTAACGATCATCGCCCAAAGCATGGTTCCAAAGTGATACTTCGTCCACCGCGATTATCTTCCAGCTGTCGTAATAGGCATCAATGCCCGAAGTCAGTTGAATGGCATTCATCTGTACCCCTGCATGGGCATCATGCTTCCCGATTTGGCTATAGTTGAAATCTATCTTTCCGTTCCAGTCATGCACTTCTGACTCGAAATGCGTACCATTATTTGTAAAGGAGTTTGAGTACATCTGGGCGAAGATTTCGTCCATCTCCCATCTAAATTTGTCACGGTCGAACAAGTCGATATTAATAACTTGCTCACTGGACGTGTCATAATGCAGTTGGTAGTCATAGCCACTGTAAGATGCAGAAGCATCCAGTTTCAGCGACCGATTGAACGTATGGGTATAGCTCAAGCCGCCCAGTAGGTTGTGCCAGCGGTTAGTGGTGATACTCTCACTGGTGCCATGAGTCCAACTGGTTTTCTTACTATAGCCGGGTAATTGCCAACCTTCATCCCAGTATCCTCCAGGTTTTGCTGGTTCTACCCAAATATCATTCCTGAAATTCTGATTGGACGTGGTAGGTGTGGCATTGTTCACATCACGTCCGTAGTAGAACACGGCCGACAGCTTGTCTTTTTCCGTAAACAGATGAGTTATCTTGGCATTGATGTCGAAATACTTCATGTGGTTGTAGGCGTTCATCGCCCCTGGATTGTCATACACCACTTCTTCTAATAATGGTCTTACGATGGCATTAAAGTACGAGGCACGTGCCGCAATATTAAAAGAGGTATGATTTTTCCATAAAGGACCCTCTATCTGTATCCTCGAGGCTAACATGCCAGCTGCAATCGTAGCGCGAACGCGTTGCATGTCGCCCTCACGCAGTCCCATGTCAACAATTCCTGACAGTCTGCTACCAAAACGCGAGGGAAATGCACCTTTGTAGAGCTCCACATCGTCTAGCATGTCGGCATTGATGGCAGAGGTGAAGCCTTGCAGGTGTTGTGGGTTGTAAAGGTTGATACCATCAATCAAAAAGAGGTTCTGGTCGTAGTCGCCACCTCGAACGAAGATGCCGGCACGTCCCTCGCCACTGGATTGAATACCAGGCAGCCTTTGCAGCGACTTGAGCACATCCACCTCACCCAGCAGCATAGGCATCTTCTTAATTTGATCTATCGTCAGCGAGTTGGCACTCATTTGTGAGCTAAGAGCACCGAAGTTGTGCCTTTTTGCTGTCACAATCACCTCTTCCAGATTCAGCTCTTTCGACACATCCTGTGCCTGTGCCTTTGCCGTCCATCCGACAGCCAACAAAGCAAAAACAGACAATATTCTGACTGACCTAATCATTTATATAAAAAATACTCTAATATAATTAGTTTAGCTAAACCATACAAGTCAATATGTTTTTCTATTATAGAAAATGAGGGAAGACAGGAACGTTGCATATCATTAACAATATTTAACTCAACATTCTAAGTTATGCCCATAAAGTCAAAAGACTAAGTTCACAGTTAACAAGAACGGTCCTCGCTTGAATTGCAAATAATCTTGTCAGAAATAAAAATAAAGTAGTATCTTTGCACAATAACATAATACTAATCATTATCTGACGTTATGGCATTTGGAAAATGGATAGGAGGCTTGTTTGGCTTCATCAATACGGGAAGTATTTTGGGAGCAATAGCTGGTTTTGTGCTTGGTTCGGTGTTTGACTCCTTCACAGAGAGGGCTCAACAAGGTTATATGGAGGAGGATATAGATGGTGAATGGGGCCATAACACTTGCAACAGTGGCTATGGGCAACGAGTGAACACAAGTGCAAGGAACGACTTCCTCTTTTCACTGATGGTGCTGTCGGCTCACATGATTCATGCCGATGGTAAAATTATGCATTCGGAAATGGAACTGGTACGCAAGTGGTTACGCGACTCATTTGGAACAACGGCTGCTACCGAGGGCAACAACATCCTGCTGCGATTATTTGACTATAAGAAACAACAAGGCGTAATGGCTTGGCAACAGCAAATTCGTCAATCATGCTCGGAAATAGCATTTGCTATGCCTGAAGAGCAACGCATACAGTTAGTAGCCTTTTTGTCACAGATAGCCAAGGTCGATGGAAAAGTGCACCAAAAGGAGGTGGACACACTACGAGAAATCACCCTTAACCTGGGGCTTAGTGCTTCTCTCGTTGACCAGATGCTGTCATTGGGTGGCTCAACATTAGAGGACGCCTACAAAGTGCTGGGTGTCAGTCCTGATGCCACAGATGAAGAGGTGCGCAAAGCTTACCGCAAGATGGTGATTCAACATCATCCCGACAAGGTGTCGAATTTAGGAGAAGACGTGAAAGAAGCTGCAACAAAGAAGTTGCAGGAAATCAATAAGGCTAAGGAGATGATTTATCAATCAAGGGGGATGAATTAGTCGAAAACTTCTCTTAAGACTTGCAAGGAATTGAACTTAGGAAAGTCAGGCAAATGCAAACGAAAGTAGTCGTTGATGAGGAGATAACAAAACGATAAAAACAGTATAATATTTTGGTTATTATGTAATAAATACTTATTTTTGCTCCGTTTTATGTTATAGAGGCTAATAACCCTTCATGAATATAATTGCCTTAGGATTATCAGGGCTTATTGACGAAGACATTACCTCCTTTCAAGAAGATAATGGCCGCTGTACTTGGAATGGTACAGTGTCCCCAAGTTTTTTCTCTCCCCGTTAGCAGATGGAATCCACTGAAACCAAATTATTATCACCTATCATAGAATGGTTTCCCATGCGAGTCGCCTATGGGAGAGAGGAACGAGTAATTGCCATTAAAGATTATCTCGACAGCCTATCGATAGAGAATTTCTTGCCTATGCAGAGAAAGGCAGAAGAAGTTAATGGGCATGTGAAAAACATGCTTCGCCCAGCTATCAGCAACTTAATTTTCATCCATGCCACCAAAGAAACGATATCCGACCTGAAGCATACGAGAAAGCAGCTTTTTCCACTTCGCTATATGATGTGGCATCCAACTGTCAACAAACAACCTACCATCATTAGTATTCCCAATTATCAGATGGAGAACTTTATGCGCGTTGCTTCTGTACAAGATGATCGCGTCATGTTTTTTCAGGATAAAGATTTTTCCCATAAGATTGGTAGGCGCGTTAAGATTACCGATGGCATTTTTAAAGATGTGGAAGGTATAGTATGCCGAGTAAAAAAAGACCGAAGAGTAGTGGTATCTTTAGCCGGTGTAGCAAGTATTGCCATTTCTTACATTTCTCCAAGTTTGTTAGAAGAAATATAACTATGAATTCAATGAGAATTATTATGAATAAACATTTATTTGTGGTTTTGGTAGGTTTTGCCCTTCTGACCTCATGCACAACCCCTCGTGACATAGCCTATTTCCAAGATGTGGAGGAAAACCAGCCTATACAAACCCAAAATGATGGCTACATCCGTTTCCAAAAAGGGGATAAGCTCAATATCTATGTGCACAGCCGCGACGAGCAGTTGAAGGACCTGTTTAACATCGTCTCCAGAACCAGTACAGGAAGCAACAATAACCAACAAAATGCAGCCTATACTGTCGATGACTCAGGGAAGATTGATTTTCCCGTCTTAGGACCAATAGAGATTGAGGGACTTACCCGCGAGGAAGTGGCAAAGTTTATCAAAGACCAACTCGTTTCCAAAAGCCTTGTCAAGGACCCAGTGGTCACCGTGGTCTTTTACAATATGCACTTTTCCGTATTGGGAAATGCAGGAGCTGGAGTAAAAGAAATCACCAAAGACCGCATTACACTCATGGAAGCCCTGGCCATGGCCAGTGACCTCCAAATTGACGGTTTGCGCAAGAATGTGCTTGTTATGCGTCAGGAGGGAGACAAACAAGTACCCTACCGCGTTGATCTGACCAGTGCCAAAAGCATCTATAACTCTCCCGCATATTACATTCGTCAACATGATGTGATTTACGTGGAACCCAACAATAAATACAAGCGGAATAGTACCGTAATGGGATCGTCAGCTTTCCAGCCCGCTTTCTGGATGTCGCTGATATCATTTATCACAACAATGGCATTCATATTCATTAAAAAGTAAAATCACATGGCAAAGACAAAGACCCCACCCCGCCGTCAACAGCCAGACGACTCATTAGGAATCCTTGACATGCTGATGATATGTCTTCGGCAATGGCCTTGGTTCCTGCTATCGTTAGCCATCTGTTTGGGGACAGCAACATACTACCTGCTCTCCACCCCCAAGATTTACACCCGCAAGTCATCCATTCTGGTAAAAAGCAGTGGTGATAAAGCCGTTGACCTGCAAGCTTTTGAAGATTTAGGAGTAGGTACTCTTACATCATACATCAACGATGAAATCATAGCCATCCACTCGCCGACTGCAGTCCATGACATGATTAAACGCTTGCACTTAGACATCAGCTACTACCAATCGGGAATCTTCCTTGACGAGCCTTTGTATGCTGAATCACTTCCCGTGGAAGTCGAGTTGCATCATATGGATGACATTGCTTCTGCAAGTTTTACCATGAAGCTTAACGGAAACAACACCGTAACCTTGAAAGACATCACCTTGCGAGGCAAGAAGATAAAAGAAGATTGCACCATCACAATTGGAGAAAGAAGTGAATCTCCACTTGGTGATATCACCATCAAACCGACCCTCTATTACGAGGAAAATGCGCGCAGGGAAATCCTGGTAAAACGAACGGGATATAATTCTGCCGCCTCATCCTATAGCGGCAAAATATCCGCGTCTCTCCAGCGAAACACCAAAAACATCATCGAGATTACCTGTAATGATACCTCCATCCCAAGGGCAGACAATATCCTGAGGACGTTAGTAAGTATCTATAACGAAAATTGGGTGAAGAGCCGTAACCAAATCAGTGCTTCGACCAATGAGTTCATCAAGGAGCGCCTGGCTGTAATCGAGGAGGAGTTGGGCGATGTCGATCAGAGCATTGCTGGTTATAAGAGTTCTTTGGCTATGCCAAACGTGGAAGCTGTGGCTACCCAGGCCTTGAATCAGGAAAGCACCGCCGACCAGGAACGCCTGACTCTCAGCAACCAGCTCTACATGGTGCGCTACGTACGCAACTTCATCACAGACCCTGCCCACGACAAGCAGCTCCTGCCCGCCAGTTCGGGCATTGGCAACTCGGCAGTGGAAGCGCAGATTGCCACCTACAACGAGAAACTGTTGCAACGAAATAACTTAATAGCCAATTCCAGCGAACAGAATCCACTCGTAGGAGACCTCGACATTGTGTTAGATAACTTGAAAACAGCCATTGTCAATTCACTTGACAATGCACAAACCACCTTTGAAGCACAACTCAGTGTGGTGCAAAACACCCGAAACCAAGCCATCAGAAAACTGTCGGCAAATCCAACCCAGGCCAACCATCTGCTGTCGATTGAGCGCCAACAGAAAGTGAAAGAAAGTCTATACCTTTTCCTTCTCCAGAAGCGGGAAGAGAATGAACTTAGCCAAGCATTCACAGCTTATAACACTCGTGTTATTTCGGAGCCAAGCGGCAGCAGTGCACCCACTTCACCCGTACGCAACAAGATACTCATGATTGCTTTGGCCGTTGCATTGGGTGTTCCCGCCATCTTTTTTATCTTACGCGAATTCTTCAACACTACAGTACGCGGACGAAAGGATCTCAATTATCTCTCCGTACCATTCATAGGCGAAATACCACAATGGAAGCCCCAAAAAGGAGAAATCATTCTGGGAGATTCTCATTTTATTGTCAGACAACACAGGCGGGACATTACCAATGAAGCTTTCCGCGTGGTCCGTACCAACTTGGAATTCATGCTTAATAATGACGAACAGAGAAGTCATGTTATAATGCTTACCTCATATAATCCCAATTCAGGTAAGACTTTTATTAGCGCCAACCTCGGAGCATCTTATGGTATCCGTGGCAGCAAGGTTATCTGCATTGACTTCGATTTCCGAATAGGCTCTCTCTCTGAATATGTTGGTTCTCCCCTAAAAGGAATCACTAATTATTTGAGCGGTCACCATGACGACCTACAATCACTTATCGTCCACATTGAAGAGCTATCACTTGACTTCCTTCCGATGGGCAAGACACCTCCTAATCCGACAGAGTTACTTTACTCCCCCAAGCTTAAGTCTTTGTTTGACACCCTACGTGAGCAATATGACTACATCTTTATAGATTGTCCACCGGTAGAGATTGTAGCTGATTCAACCATCATTAACCGTGAGGTTGACTTGACCATCTTTGTCATACGCGCCGGTGTGATGGAGCGCTCCATGCTCAACGAGTTGGAAAAAAACTACGAGGAGAAAAAATACAACAAGATGGCCATGTTGCTTAATGGCACCGATCCCGAGCAACATTACGGTTTCTATCGTTTTGGCTACGGTCTTGGCAGCGATGGGGGGGGGTATTATGGCAAAAGTATTAAATAGAATTCATAAATCATGTATCCTCGAAAGAACGAATGCTATTATTAATGGAGAAACTAAATGTCTGAGAATTTAAAGGGGAAAACCATATCATGCTTATTCTGGCAATTCTGCCAAAAGGGTGTTGGACAAGTCGTAAGTTTTGGCATCTCTGTCATTCTTGCCCGTTTGCTCATGCCCGAAGAATTCGGACTTGTGGCATTAGCGGGCATGTTTACTGTGCTGACAGGCATTTTCATTGACTGTGGGATGGGAACTGCTTTAGTACAGAAAAAGGATGCTGATGATCTAGACTATAGCACTATGTTTTGGGCACAGACTGCTTTTTCTATAATCGTATATATAATCGTATTTTCTTTAGCACCTTGGTTCTCGTTGCTGTTTCAAATGCCCAAACTGGCTATTGTTATCCGCGTCTCAGCACTAAGCATGATTCTGGGAACCTTCGGCGGGATTCAGAGCGTAATTGTTACGCGCAGGATGGAATTCAAGGTCTATTTTTACAGAACCTTTATTTCGTCTATATTGTCAGGTGCTATAGGCATTTATTTAGCTTTCTGTGGTTGGGGCGTCTGGGCTTTGGTAACACAAAATCTGTCTTCAATCATTATCAGTACTATCACTGTTTTCTCACAGGTTAGGTGGATTCCTCAGTTAACTTTTTCTAAAGAGCGTTTCAAAGCTTTGTTTGGTGTGGGAGCAAAGTTCATGGCATCCAGTCTAATTGGAACGGCTTTCGGACAGTTGAAAGGCTATATGGTGGGCCTTAGATACACAGCATCAGACTTGGCCTATTATAATAGAGGAGAAGGTGTTCCTGGTCTTTTTACCAGAAATATAAATTCGTCCATCAATAATGTCCTGTTTCCTGTTTTTGCAAAACTACAAGATGACAGAGATGCCGTTAAACAAGCTGTTAGACGTTCCATCAAGACCAGCAGTTTCCTGCTTTTCCCCCTGCTATTAGGGGTGGCAGCTATTTCCGACAAACTTGTTATTATCCTTTATACAGAGAAATGGGTAGCTTGTATTCCTTTTATGCAAATATTCTGCATATCAGAATGCTTTACTATTTTGAACACTGCTAATTTGCAGGTATTACGTGGCATAGGAGAAGTGAATACCCTTCTCAAGTTGGAACTTTATAAGAAACCTGTACTTGTTACCATTTTGGGGGTGACCATGTTCATCAGTCCTTTGGCCATCGCCATCGGTATGTGTGTTTACGGCATTTATACGATGGTAGTTAACGCTTTCCCCAATCGCAAGTTTATAAACTATCATATCAAAGAACAGTTAAGAGATGTCAGCGAGAATGCTGCTGTGTCAATCGGCATGTTCATTTGTATCTATCTGATTGGACACTGGGATATTAATCCTTATATATTAATATGCATACAAGTTGTTATCGGCACGCTTATTTATTGCGGATTGTCAGAAATCTTTCATTTGGAAAGCTGGCAATACATAAAGGGAACTGTCAAACCATATATTCGTAAAATATTCTGAAAACATATATTAAGGATGTATTTATCGAGACAAATAAAAAAAATAATTGAACCCGCCTATAATAAAGTGGCAGATTGGTGTGTCTCTTTGTTCTATTATATTCCAATCAAAAACAATAAGATTGTTTTTATTAAGGGTAATGGTGACGGTTATGGATGCAATTTGAAATATGTTGCAGAAGAAATAATAAGACAACAATTACCATACGACCTGATTTGGCTGGTCAACAAAATGTCTGAACCCATACCGATAGAAATACGTAAGGTTAAGTTCAATCGTATCAAAGCTGTATATGAAATTGCTACAGCACAAGTAATTATTACGAATTCAAAAACATTGATAAAACTAAGGAAGAAGCCTACACAAAAACTAATTTATATCCCTCATGGTCAGCCTGGAGCGAAATGTGCTGAGGGCGATGCTTTCCTACCACAAACTTATATTGAGAGCAGCAAAAAACATTCAGCCATGACCGATGTATTTGTTTCTATGGGCACCTATCACACGCAGGTTCTGAAAGATACGTTTTGGGTTCCAAAACATGCAGAAATTTGGGAATGTGGCTTTCCGCGTAACGACCAATATTATCAAGATACAACAGAGAAGCAAAAGGAACTTCGTGAAAAGTTGAGTATTCCTGAGGATTACCGTATTGTCTTATATGCTCCTACTTTCCGAGATAATAACTCTACTGATGCTTATAGCCTAGACTTACAACAGGTTCTTACTTCGTTAGAAAAGAAGACTGGAGATAAATGGATGTTTTTCATTACCCTTCATCCCAATTTCAAGTGGTTTAAAAAACCGATATACAAATTCGGGAAGTATGTCTGGAATATGTCTGATTATCCCGATATTCATGAATTAATGTTGATTGTTGATGTTGTTATTTCTGACTACTCCAGTGTTATATTAGACTTTGCTAATACACATCGCCCAGCATTCCTCTATTCCCCTGATATAGAAGAATACACTAAGATGAGAGGATTGAAGCCAATGTATTTTCATTTACCATTTACACTTTCACGTACTAACGATGAGCTAAACAACACTATCTTAAATTTCGATGAAAAGGATTATGAGCTAAGGCTCAGTAAGTTCCAAGAAATTTATGGGAGTGTTGATGATGGTCATGCAGCAGTACGTTTTGTTAAACAATTGGAAAAAATACTTTTATAATAACATGAGGTTTTCAATTTCTATTATTATACCAATTTATAACGTTGAGAAGTACATTCTATTGTGTCTTCAGTCTGTTGCAAATCAGACAAAAACCGATGGTATCGAGTGCATCCTTGTTGATGATTGTGGTACAGATAATAGTGTAGCCTTGGCTAAAATGTTTATCGATGATTATACTGGGAATATAAAATTCTCGTTAATTAGTCATAAAAAAAACGGAGGACTGTCTTCTGCACGTAATACTGGCATAGAGAATGCTTCAGGAGAATACTTGTATTTTCTTGATAGTGATGACGAAATATCTCCTAATTGCATGGAAATTATGTGGAGACTTGTATCAATGTATGGTAAAGTAGATATGGTTCAAGGTTCATTTTTTGAGACAGGACGAGAATATAAAACACCGAGTCGATACCGATTCCCTAAGATGACAAATGATAGAAAACTGATAAAAAGTTTTTTGTTGACATTTGCAGGCGATATTATTGGCGCTCAAAGTCGATTAATTCGAAAGGATATTTTAATTCGACATCATCTTTTTTTCAAGGAGGGTATTATTCATGAAGATAATTACTGGACTTTTTTCTTAGCAAAGTATATTAAGTCAATGGCTTTTTGTCCAGTACGCACCTACCACCATCGTTGCAATCTAAACTCCATTACTGTCAACGTAAATGTCCCTAAAGAAACGCTTGCTTATAAAACAATCATTACGGACTTAAGTGCAAATATTGATCCACTCCTCCCCGGCAGACAGAAAGAGCTAATTCTTGACACATTACTGACAGCTTTAAGTGAACACTTCTATGAAAATGACCAAGAGAAAGACATATTAATTAAGACATTTGAAAATCAAAACACATCAGTTGAGAGAATGCTATTGAATTTGTATTTTGGGATTAGAAATAAGTTTATAAAAACAAAAATACTTCATCTATTAAAACGCATATACAAACTGAAAGACTAATGATAAAAAAGACGAGGCATCCCTATAATAAGGCAAAACTCCTGCATCTATTAATTCGTTTGTATGAGCTTAATGATTAGCAAACCTATTATAATTTTGCTGTATTTCTTTGTATTAGGAAATTGATGATTAAATCATGAGGAATAAGACTTTATTTAGGATCAGCCTTACGGCTATGTTGTATATGATGTACTTTCACATAGGGTATAGTCTTCTCTTACAACGTCGCTTCCTAACAAAACTGTTGATATATATCCAAGAGCATAATGAGTATTTCGGAAGATTATTGCAAGGAAAAACTATTACGATTAATAATGCCATGAACATCCTGCATGGGCTTCCACTGCTTTCAAAGGAACTAATCAAGGAGCAAGGCAGACAAATCTATAGTGATAACATCACAGAATCATGGACTAACTTTCGAAACACAGGAGGTTCAACCGGAGAGCCTCTGTTTTTTCCTATATGTTATCTGAAAAGCTTTTATTTCGATCAAGAGTTGATACATCAAGCCTATCTCTATAATAAGATGGGGTGCTCTGTTACAGACAAAATTGCCGCAATAGATGGCTCCAGGATTAATGATGAGGATGTGAAGAATAATAAGTATTGGAATGTAAATAAATCTGGTTTCCCGTACGGAACAATCAGATATTCTACTTTGCATCTTAATGAAGAGAACTTCATCCATTATTATAATAGCATCAACATAGAAAAACCACGTATATTAAGAGGATACCCATCGGGCGTTAAAACCTTCTGCCAATATTTGAAAGAAAGAAACTTGAATTTGTCATTTAAACTAAAGGCTGTTTATCTTACGAGTGAGAATTTTGACGAAGAGTTGGCAGCTTATATTTCGGACATTTTGGGATGTGCTGTATGGGGACAGTATGGCCATACTGAAGTATCTGTTTTTGCCTATAAGAAACCACACGAAACTTGCTATTATTGCAGTCCTCTTTATGGCATAACCGAAATTCTTGATGAGAATGGCAATCACGTAAAAAAAGGAGAATGTGGAGAAATAGTCGTAACAGGTTTTACTAATGTCGGATTACCATTCGTGAGGTATAAGACTGGCGACTTGGCCATTTATGGCGGCACCCAAAGAAACGGAACCGTTGTCATTAGCAACCTCCTCGGGAGATCAAAAGACTTTGTATATGACAAACAAGGAGAGAAAGTATATTTGGTGGGGTTCATATTCGGTGGACACATAAAGGCTTTCAACGACATTAGAGAATGGCAGATACATCAGAAAGAGAAAGGAAAACTTGTTATTACCATTGTCAAAGGAGTATCTTTCTGTCAAAAAACAGAAGACGAACTATTGTCTTTCTTTGAGAAAGAAGGATTTGCTGTCGAATTGATATACCGGGACAAAATAGAAAAGACCATGCGAGGGAAACAGAAATTCCTTATTCAAGAAATTTGATAAAATGACTAACTACGCCCCTATAGCTTTATTTACATACTCTCGTGCCGACCATACTCGTCAAGCAGTAGAGTCCCTGCTTCGCAACAAAGAAGCTGCTGAGTCAGACCTTTATATCTTTTCCGACGGCCCAAAGAATGAGGATAAAAAACAGGCTGTCAAGGAGAACCGTGAATACATTCATACCATCAAGGGCTTCAAATCTATTCATATAGAAGAGCGAGATAAGAACTGGGGACTGGCCAATAGCTTGATAGCAGGTATTACAGAAGTCCTCAATCAATATGGAAGTGTAATTGTCGTTGAGGATGATTTGACTCTCTCTCCTTTCTTTTTAGAGTTTATGAACAAAGCATTAGAGAAGTATAAGAATGAAAACAAGGTGGGTGCTATCACGGCCTATTGCCCCGTCAAAGATGAGACACTCCCAGAAACCTTTTTCCTACGCTATTTCCACTGCTGGGGATGGGCCACATGGAAACGGAGCTGGGACTTGATGAACTTAGACACAAAATATCTATTGAGAAAGCTGAGATGGAAAACCAGGAAATTCAACCTGGACGGTAGTATCAATAATTATGGTATGCTGTACTGTCAAAAGGTCGGTTTGGTTGACTCATGGTTTATTCGTTTCTATGCATCTCTATTTTTAGCCAATAAATTAACATTATTTCCAGGCAGTTCTCTTGTTTCGAACACTGGACTTGATGGTTCAGGCACCCATTGTGAAAAATCTAAAGACGGGACAAGTACGGATGGGATAACAGTATTAAATTCACCTATTGCCCTTAACAACATCCCTATTGAGGAGAACCTGTTTGCATCAAAAACCATTAGGGATATTCTGCTTTCAAAAAAGGATATGGGTAATACACTTAAAAGATATTACAAACACTTTAAATCATTCGTTCGGAGGCTTCTCTATATTGATTGCCTATAAACACATAAATAATTATGAGACTGCAAAGTAGGTTTCGACATTTTATACTCTATATATATCACAAATGGAATAATGGCAACAAAGTAAAGTTCCCTTTCTCTGCCTGCATGTCACATCGCTGTAAGTTTGAAGGCATGAACGCCATTGGGAATAAATCTGATTATTATGGAAGTATGGGAAGGGGATCTTACATCAGTTCTGATTGTCATATCAGTGCAGACATCGGCCGATTCTCTTCTTTGGGTAATAGAATCTCTCAGATTGTTGAAAGTCATCCCTACAAAGAACCCTTTGTTAGTACTTCTCCATTTTTTTTCTCTACAAAAAAACAGACAGGTATTACCTTTGCTATTAAGCAAATAACAGAAGAATATAGGTTCTATGATAAAGAACGTGAAATAGCATTTCGTATAGGAAACGACTGTTGGATAGGCAATGATATATGCTTTATCGGTGGGATTCAAGTTGGTGATGGTGCTGTGGTGCTTAGTCGTGCAATCGTCACAAAAGACGTACCACCATACGCTATTGTCGGAGGTATACCAGCTAAGATTATTGGATACCGATATGATAAAGAAACTATTGATTTTCTTTTAAAAGTTCAATGGTGGAACAAAGATGTTAAATGGTTGAAGAAGCACTGGGAACTTTTTTCCGATATGAGTATTTTTAAAGACTACTTTAGAAAGGATAAGATGGGAAAAGAAGAGTGAAGAGTTTTTACCTAAGCTCAATTTCCCTTATAGGGAAAATCGGTTCAAAGAAAGGGATCTAATTCGTCAAATCAGTTAAAGGCATGATAATAGTTAAGGCAGTAGCGCCTTATATACATCCAGAAGAACTTAATTTCAAGAAGGCACCCTACGAAGAATGGGTAAAGTTGGGAGGGCAGACGGCAAAGGCTCATTATCCTCATCGCTTATTGCATGGATTGGCATTCCGATATGAGATACCAACAATATTGAAATCCAGCAAAGAAGCCAGGTTGCGATTTGTAGAACCTGTATCGTTGTCTTTTGATACATTTCCTGACTATGCCCACTATGAAATAATACCCTTTGTATGGGACTGTTGGCCTCGTTACTTTGAAAAAATGTGTCATTGGATGAAAAAGCATCAAGTTAGAACTGCCATCTTCACTTCATCCCAAACAGCAGAACGAATGCGACAGCGATTCCCAGAGATGAATATCATGTATTGCCCAGAGGCAGTGGATTCGTCACTTTACCATCAGGGAAAATCTTTAAAAGAAAGAAGCATAGATTTGTTGGAGTTCGGTAGGGGAAGTGGCATTGATTTTAACGAAGACGATAACAAAAGCGGAAGCAAGAAGATTTGTTATGTTTGTACGAAAGTGAATGGGAAGTTCACCTATACCAACAGTCAACTCTATAAAGCGATAGGAGATGCTAAAGTGACCATAACACTTCCTCGAAGCATCACTCAACCAGAAATAGCAGGAGATATTGAAACATTGACACAACGATACTGGGAGTGTATGTTTTCAAGGATGGTAATGGTAGGGAAAGCACCAAAGGAATTAACAGAACTTATAGGGTATAATCCTGTTCTTGATATGGATAAGGAACACGTTTGTGAACAAATTCTTGACATCCTCGCTCATATTGAAGATTATCAGGAGATGGTAGATAGAAATCGGGAAATAGCTTTGCACTTGGGAGACTGGAATATACGAATTCATAAGGTAATAACGTGGCTGCAAAGATGTGGCTATAAAACAAAACACACATGAAATCCATTACAGGATTCTTTACATTCTATTGGATAATCTATTATCCTACGTGTATCGCTTTCTATGGCATGAATGGATTATCTTCTTCTATTGATGAGGCGATGACAATCATCTTTATCGCCTATACTTTCTCCACGAGGAGGTATAATAGCATCAATTCTGAGGCATGGAAAGAGTATTTTACATTCTTACTGATTCTACTTTTCTATGTTGCTTATTCGATTATTTTACAAATCACAGTTTGGCAAGCAGTAGCTTTGGATTTTATACAACATATAAGGCCATTCTCTATCATCTACTGTACTTGGATATTGAACCCACAGTTCACAGAAAAACAGAAAAAATGGATAATTACATCCATGATAGCAACTTTGGGTGTTTGGATTCTTCTCCATCCCTCAACTACTCAGATAGGCTCATCCGCAGAATTCCCTGTATTAGGACAAATGGCAATCTGTACTGGCATGACATATTATTTGTTAAGCGAGGAAACTCTTCAGAATAAATACATTGCCTTAGCACTTGCTTTCACGGGTCTTTTGGCGCCTAAATTCAAATTCATGGGGGAATTAGTCTGTTTTGTTGCTTTGCTTTTCTATGTAAAAAAACCATTGAATCTTAGATCCCCCAAAGCAATTGTGTCTATTATGACACTGATGGCTTTAGTTATTGCCATTGCTTGGGAGCGATTTGAAATCTATTACGTGGATGGATGGAGCAATGAGGGATTGGCACGCCCCATGACATATAAAACGTCTTTACAAATTCTATGGGACTATTTCCCATTAGGCCCTGGCATGGGTACTTTTGCAGGCAATGGCGCTATGAATTATTATTCACCTTTGTATTACAAATACAATTTGAATAATATTTGGGGACTCACACCGACTGGCACTTTTTTTGTCTGTGATGCATTCTACCCTACCATGGCTCAGTTTGGTGTGATAGGTGTTATTCTTTTTATCATTTTCTGGAAACGAAGGTTAGCTGATATATATGCTATATCTGACATGCGCTATTATCGCGTTGCCTTTACGGCTTTCTTCTGTCTCGCCATCGAACAGACTGCCGACTCCTCCTGGCTATCGGGCAAAGGTATGGGGTACTGTATGTTGATAGGATTATGTCTGAATGCCAATCGAAATATGGAGGAAGACGAAGAGGAAGGCGAAGAAGAAGAAGAGGAAGAAGAGGAAGAAGAGGAAGACGAAAAAGAAGAGGACGAATTATGAGGGGCATACATAAGTTATTGGTTAAAATGAGCCTATTACCAGTTTATCTATGGGATATGATGTGGTGCTGGGCATGGAAACGTAGCATGAAAAATTGCGGGAAAGGAGTTTATCTGCGTCCTTTATCTTCTGATATCAAGGGATTGGAAAACCTCTCCATTGGTGATGGAACATCTATTCCTAAAGGCAGTACTTTTTATTGTACAGAAGCTCCGCTTACCATTGGGCGCAAGGTGATATTCGGGCCTCATCCTACTATCATCACTGGTGATCATCGTACAGATATCATTGGGAAATACATCATAGATGTAACAGTCAGCGAGAAACTGCAGGAAAACGACGCACCCGTAGTAATTGAAGATGATGTTTGGTGTGGGGCCAATGTCACAATACTAAAAGGAGTCACTATCGGTAGGGGTAGTATCGTTGCCGCTGGAGCTGTGGTCACTCAGTCATTTCCACCTTATTCTATTATAGGTGGTGTACCAGCTAAGTTGTTGAAACAACGCTTTACTAGCCAAGAAATAGAAGAGCATGAACGATTGTTAAATAATAACAAATCATGATACCTAAAATCATACATTTTTGCTGGCTTAGCGGTGATCCATTCCCTGAAGAAATAAAAAAATGTCTGGAAACATGGAAGGAATTCTTGCCTGATTATGAGGTATGGTTATGGGATACCAAACGTTTTGACATTAATTCCACACCATGGACCAAACAAGCATTTGAAAAGAAAAAATTTGCTTTTGCTGCTGATTATATTCGGTTTTATGCACTATATCATTATGGCGGCATTTATTTAGATTCTGATGTGATTATATATAAGAATTTTGATGATTTGTTAAATTTGCCATATTTTATCGGACATGATCAAATAAGAGGGTTTGAGGCTGCTGTCATTGGAGCAGAAAAAAGATGCAAGTGGTTAAAGGAGATGATGGACTGTTATGAGGGTAAAGATTTTATCAACACAGACGGTAGCCTTGATTCACTACCATTGCCATGCCGGATGCATCATGTACTGACGGGATTAGGGTATAAGTTCCGATTGCTCCACAAAAAATCGTTTTATAAACTAGAGAAAAGAGTCATGTATGTGTTTGATGGAGATTTTTTTAATTCTCGTGATGCCGTTGAAGTTAGACAAACAAAAAAGAGTTATTGCGCCCATAATTATGCAAACTCATGGCAAATACAGCAAAACAGGAAACCACATCTAAAAGATTACCTTCCTAAAAGCATCTTGAAAGCCATCTATGTGATTGGGCAAAAAACCTGGGCAAGAAACAAATATGCCTGGTTTCAAATACCTTTTGAAAAATAACAACGATTATGATGCGAAATAAAAGAGTATTAGTAGTTGGCAGTGCAGAAGAGAGCCGAGGCGGAGTAGCAGAAGTCATCAGGATGATGAAGAAAATGCCGGTATGGGAGCAATACCATTGCTTTTGGTTAGGTACGCAAATACAACGTAATTATGCTTGGAAATTGTGGTATGCTGTAAAAGCAAATGTAATTGCACTTTTCATCATTTGGCGATATGACATCATCCACTTCCATTCGGTACCAGACAGGATCGACCTTGTTATCAAACTTCCCATTTTTCTATTGGCTTTATTAGGAAGGAAGAAAATCATCATGCACATCCACATGGGCAACCAGTTGAAGAACCACACTCAGAACAAGCTATTTAAGTGGTGCCTACAACGGGCAAACCTCATTATACTCCTTGCTAAAAAATGGCAGTCATTGTTTCAAGAATGGTATGCAGACATCAAGACCCCCACTACAGTTTTATACAATGCTTGTGAATATGTATCAGAAGTCCCTTTGGAAGAAAAGGAGAACATCATCATTATGGCAGCCTATTTCAATGACAACAAAGCACCTGACTTGCTGTTGAAGGCATGGCAACAAATTGGCCATCAGTTCCCTGGTTGGAAAATTTATATGTTAGGCAATGGTGAGGTTGAGAGGTTTGAAAAAATGACTCAGTCTATGGGGCTATCTGATAGCGTGAAGTTCACTGGCTATGTGGTAGGAAAAGAGAAAGAAGATTATTTCCGCAAAGCCAGCATTTACTGCATGTGTTCATACGAAGAGGGTTTCCCCATGTCGGTTCTTGAAGCCTGGGCAAATAATATTTGTGTGGTGACCACTCCTGTGGGAGGTTTGCCTGATGTATTAGAGGAGGGGAAAAACGCTCTGGTGTTTAACTTTGGAAACTGGCAAGAACTATCTAAAAAGTTGAGTTTCTTAATAGAGAACAAGAAGAATAGGCAAAAGATGGCAAAGTATTCAAGAGCTTTAGTTTATCAGCGATTCTCTGTGAGGGAATTGAACAATGAAATTCTACAGATTTATCAATCAATTCAAGAATGACAAATGAGGTTAAAATATCTGTGGTAGTCCCATGCTACAATGTAGAGGAATACATCCGAAGAGGGTTGGACTCTATACTTGCCCAAACATTTAATCAATGGGAAGCAATACTGGTGGATGATGGGGCAACAGACAATACTGGCAAGATATGTGATGAATACGCTCAAAAAGACAGACGTTTTCAGGTCATTCACACCAATAATCAGGGGCTCTCTTGTGCCAGGAACAATGGCATGCAACGGGCAATAGGCGAACTCCTTTATTTCATGGATCCTGATGATTGGATTGAACCGAACTGCTTCGAGCGATGTTTTGAAACATACAAACAGTATCCCTGCGACATCATAAATTTTGGCTTCTGGTGGGTATATGGTGATAAAGAATACCTAGATTCAGAAACTTCCTTCAGAATATATAGGGGAGAAGATGTCTATGAACACTTTACTAAAAGGACAGCTGGTTTCAGTCAGCACGCCTTGAATTTGTATTATAATGGGGACAATATTTGGAATCATAAAAAAGGAGGATTTGTTTGGGCGTACATGTTTAATCGTGAATTTGTCCGACAACAGAATTTGACGTTTGTCCCTGGTTTAGTGATTGTAGAAGATGAAGTGTTTATGATAGAAGCTACCTATAATGCTTCCCTTATTGTTCAAATACCAGATATACTCTATCACTATTGGCAGAGACCTGATAGTCTTCTTAATAGTAAAAAAAGTAGCGCCTATATCTTTAACTATAAGTTTAAACAATTAGCAGAACGGCATAGGCTCAGACAATTAATCCAAAGATTTGACCTACATGATTCTTATTTGGGTTCTAATGTTATTTCTTGCCTTTCATTGGCTTTGAACGCTTCTGATAAATGGAAAAATTTCAAATTGTTCAACCAGTATGTGACTCATCCAGACTTACAAGAGTCTATCAAAAAGGTTGGCTTGAAATCAGCCCCTTTGAAATTTTCCTTACCAGTATATTTATTGAAGGCACATTGTCAGCTATTGTTATTTGCAGGATGTTGGTTGGCCCACAAATTGGGAATTAGTCTTCCAAAAACATAAAATATATGAAAGAAGAGAGTTACATTGATTTTGTCATTACCTGGGTTGATGATTCTGATTCACAATGGCAGGCGGAAAGGCAAAAATTTAAAGGCGAGGATAGTGGGTTCATGAATCCCAATGATTGTAGATATCGTGATTGGGGAATACTTAAATATTGGTTCCGAAGTGTAGAACAGTATGCCCCATGGGTCAGGAAAATCCATTTCGTCACATGCGGGCATCATCCAGAATGGCTCAATTTAAATCATCCCAAATTGCATTTCGTTAAACATCAGGACTATATCCCTGCAAAATATTTACCCACATTCAGTTCACGTCCTATAGAACTAAACTTTCACCGGATAGATAGACTTGCAGAGAATTTTGTTTATTTCAACGATGATATGTTCTTGTCTGCACCGGTAAAACCTACTGACTTCTTTAAAGAAGGTTTACCTAGAGATTGTGGCCTTAGAGTTTTTCCTATTGTATATGAAATTGGATTAACCAACATGAACAACATTAACATTATCAACAAAGAATTTAATTTTGCGAAACAATTCAAACAAAACTTTTGGAAATGGATGAATTACAGGTATGGATTTCATGTTTTACGAAACCTATTATTCATGCATTATGAATATTTTACAGGGTCAAAAGTGCTACACGTTGCTAATTCGTTCAAAAAATCAACCTTTGAAGAGGTCTGGCAAAAATATGGTGATGTACTTGACAAAACCTGTCAGCACAAATTTCGTAGTCCTTTGGATGTTAATCAATGGCTGATGAAATATTGGCAAGTTGTAAAGGGAGATTTCTATCCTCAAAGTATCCATGTTGGAAAACATTATTACATAGATAATATAATACAGTTGGAACGCGACTTAAGAAACGGACACACCAAACAAATATGTTTGGCAGAAAAAGATGGACTCAATGACATTTCTCAACTAAAGGAAAAAGTTGTCAGCACATTCCAACTTGTATTCCCTCAAAAATCTTCGTTCGAATTATAAAGTACACCATAAACAGAAATAGAAAAATGAAAGCTGATAGTATAGATTTTATTCTGCCCTGGGTAGATAATGCAGATCCACTATGGCAGACAGAAAGGCAGAATTATAAAGACGAGGATGATGGATTTATGAATTCCAATGATTGTAGATACCGTGATTGGGGAATACTCAGATATTGGTTCCGATGTGTTGAATGTAATGCACCTTGGGTAAGGAAAATTCATTTCGTCACCTGTGGACATCATCCTGAATGGCTCAATTTAAATCATCCCAAATTGAACTTTGTCAAGCACAAGGATTATATTCCTGAAGAGTACCTGCCCACATTTAGCTCGCATCCAATAGAACTGAACCTTCATCGTATTAATGGGTTAGCAGAACATTTTGTTTATTTCAATGATGATATTTTTTTGCTTGCCCCTGTAAAGCCTTCTGACTTCTTCAAAAAAGGTTTACCTAGAGATTGTGGCATCAGAGTCTTTCCTGTGGTTTATGACATTGGTTTAATCAACATGAACGACATCAACATCATCAACAAAGAATTTAATTTTGCGAAACAATTCAAACAAAACTATTGGAAATGGATGAATTATAGATACGGTATTCATATTATTCGTAATCTATTACTCATGCATTATGAATATTTTACGGGGTCAAAAGTGCTACACGTTGCTAACTCATTCAAAAAGTCAACCTTTGAAGAGGTCTGGCAAAAGTATGGAGATGTACTTGATAAGACCTGTCAGCACAGATTTCGTAGTCCTTTGGATGTTAATCAGTGGCTGATGAAATATTGGCAAGTTGTAAAAGGCGACTTTTACCCTCAAAGTTTAAAAATTGGGAAACATTATTTCATAGACAATATAGTACAATTAAAAAGAGAACTAAACAACAAACATACTAAATTAGTTTGCTTCTCAGAACATGAGGGTATGAGTGACATCACATTACTGAAACAGGAAGTTATAAGATTATTTCAAGAGGCATATCCAGAAAAATCGTCATTCGAATTATAATGAACATATGAAAGAGCAAGAACTCATTAGTGTTATTGTATCAGCATATAATATCGAGAATTATTTACCTCGCTGTTTGGAGACAATTGCAGCGCAAAGCTACAAAAACTTAGAGATTATCATAGTAGATGACGGCTCTTCGGACAGTACCCCTATCATTTGTGACGAGTTTATCAAAAAGGACAGCAGGGCAACCGTTATTCATCAGCCGAATGCAGGACTGTGGTCAGCCCGCAACACTGGACAAAAAGTGGCCAAAGGTAATTACTTGATGTATGTGGATGGCGACGATTACTTACATGTGGATGCTATCAGCGTGATGCACGATGCCATTAATAGCAATGGTGGATATGATTTGGCAATAGTGGATAGAAAGATTACTGATTGTCTTGACGAAGACATCTCCGCCAAAGGAATTGCTCATCTATCAGAGCTATCTCAGACAGACCTTGTTACCAACCTATTTATCTACAAAGATAGCACGTTCGTGTATCAGTGGAACAAACTATATCGCCGTGAGCTGATTGAAGGTGTTTGGTCTAATCCCTATATGCGTTCTCAGGATCTTGATTTCAATTTTAGAGCATATCTTAAAGTAAATAGAGCGGTGTGGGTTCATCACAATATGTATTTCTATGTGCAACGATCTACCTCGCTGGTTAAAGCTCCTGAAGCATGGAGCATCTTCTACGATTGTCGCACAAGAATCTTTTACGAGAACTATATTAACCTACCAGCAGAGAAGCAGCACTATGCTCATTTCTTGTTGCGTGAACTCTACAAGAAAATGCCTGAGCTGAAATATATGTATAATAATAACCCTGACAAAAAAAGAATCTGGCAAATGTGTCGAGATTTTGAACGAGCAACATGGAGAGCTTATTTGAGAAATCCTCAAATAAGTTTAAAAGAGAAGGTTCTGCGACTGTTACAACTCCATAATCCTTGGTTTACAAAATGGGTCTTAGCAACCAAAAGGTTATTTATGACTTTAAAACTCAAAAAACAATACTAAATTGTCGATAATGATAAAAGTATTAGTCAACTCCTACGCTTGTTCTCCCAATATGGGTAGTGAACCCGGATTGGGATGGAACTGGGTTATGCATCTTGCTAGGCATTGTGAACTCTTCATCATTACAGAGGGTGAGTTCCGAGATAAGATAGAGCAAACGGTACCTTTACTGGAACAAAAAAGAAACATGCATTTCTACTATTTACCTTTAGAGGATAGAATCAGGAAGATGTGTTGGAACCAAGGTGACTGGAGATTTTATTACTATTATAAAAAATGGCAAAAAAGAGCGGCAAATCTGGTGAGGGATATATGCAAGCAAGAAGAAATAGACATCTTGCATCAATTGAATATGATAGGTTTTCGTGAGCCTGGCTATTTATGGCAGGTAAGCCAAGAAACAGGCATTCCTTTTGTATGGGGACCTGTTGATGCCAAAGAGTCATTCCCCTTGGCTTATACCCAAGGTGAGTCCTGGAAAACAAGAGCTTTTTACTGGACCAAAAACTTAATTACCAAATGGCAGTTGAAACACAGCTATCGTGTACATGAAGCTGTTTACACTGCCAGCTTGGTGTTAGCTGCCTCATCGAATTCTGTGAATAGTTTTAGGAAGTATTATTCGTTAGAGAGTATTCTGATGAACGAGACAGGTACTTCTCTTTCAAATGATGATGTTGGTATTAGTCATAATCAAGGAACAACCTTTGATATCCTATGGGTTGGCAAGATGGACTTTCGCAAGCAACTGGGGCTGGCTATTAGAAGTGTTGCCTTAACAAATCAACACCAGATTCGTTTGCACATCGTTGGAGATGGTAACGCAGTTCCTTACAAACATGAGGCAGAAAAACTTGGAATAGCAGAACAATGCTATTTCCATGGAAGTATAAGCCACCAAGACGTACAACAACTTATGAAAGAATCCGATTTGTTATTCTTCACCAGTGTGGCAGAGGGAACTCCACATGTAGTATTGGAAGCTATTAGAAATCATCTTCCCATTCTCTGTTTTGACACTTGCGGACAAGGAGACTGTGTGACAGATAGTATTGGCATTAAAATACCACTTACAAATCCTACACAATCTGTAAAGGATTTCTCTGAACAAATACTGTTCTATTTTCATCACAAGGATGTTCTAGCTCAATTGTCTGTAAATTGTCAAAAAAGAGCAGAAGCACTATCTTGGGAACATAAGGCGAAGCAAATGGTTGCCTTATACTATAATGTTTTAAGTAAATAAAAATGCTTTTACTTTCGCAATTACGTTTGGTCGAGTCAAGAGAGGCATTAATACATATCCCAGAAGGAAAATTTCTGGTTAATACCATTAATGCCCACAGCTTTAATACGGCGCAGCATGATGAGTTGTTTGCTCAAGCGCTGAGCCAAGGCGACTACCTGTTGCCCGATGGTGCCAGCATCGTAATGGCATGCCGATGGCTCAATGGGAAATCACAACCGAAGGAAAGAATCGCTGGCTGGGATTTCTTTGCCTATGAGATGAGAAAATTGAACGATGGTTCGACAAACTCACCACAAACTAACGAAGAGGTTAAGAAGAAGGTAATGTTTATGGGATCATCGGAAACTGTGTTAGAGAAAATACGGAAACGCGCAGCAATGGACTATCCTAATCTGGAGGTAATAACTTACTCTCCACCCTATAAGGCGGAATTCTCGGATGAAGATAACCGAAATATCATTGAAGCTATCAACCAAAACAAACCCGACTTACTTTGGATAGGCATGACGGCTCCGAAACAGGAGAAATGGACATGGAAACACTGGAAAGAGTTGGACATCAACTGTCATGTAGGTACCATTGGGGCGGTATTTGACTTTTATGCAGGAACCATGGAACGGGCACCGCTATGGATGCAACAGTATTCTCAAGAATGGCTGTACCGCTTGCTGAAAGAGCCAAGAAGGATGTGGCGAAGATATCTCATTGGAAATCCAGTATTCCTTTGGAATATAATGAAAGAAAAAGTAAAAAAATCACTACAATAAATTGGTGGATTCATAGAAAGAAAGTATCTTTGACACCTCAAGAAAAAGAGGGAATACTGACTCAAAGAGTTGACCACTATTACCAAATAACTGGTTTTTAACTAAATACATCATGGTTGATAAGAAAAATAATCAGACTAATGCGCTCATTAAAGCGTTAGTAATTGCAATCGATTTTGTCCTACTTAATATAACTCTTTTGATTTTACACAGAGAACACCCTAACATGATTAGTATGTCCAATGATGAGGTGAAAGTACTCTGGGTTGCTTCCAATCTGGGAATGATACTGGCTCAATTACAATTCAGTACCATCATCCATATGCGCTGGCCTTCAATTGGAGACGTATTTAAAAGGATGTTAGGACTAACAATCGCTCATATCTCAATTACTTTTCTCATATTAAAGATGATTTACTTTGACCATCCCGTTTTTTGGCTTATGTTTCAAACTGGAGTCGTTGAGGTGATATATATGTTTGTGGTTCGTATAATAGAGCTCTACTCGATCAAATGGTTCAGACAGACGGGAAGAAACAGTAGAACCGCTACATTCATAGGATCGGATCCGGAATTAAAATACTTATATTTTAATATGATTAAAAACCCGACATTAGGCTATCGGCTAAAAGGTTACTATTCTGACACAAAGATAGATGAAGAGCAATGGAGGGCAGAAGATGAAGATGACTTGATAGGAATACGGAAAAGGAAGAAAAAAGAAGAAAACACAATAGATGATGACTTGAAGTGGTTAGGATCCTTGAAGGGATTGATGACATCCATTGATCAAGGAGAAACTCCTGATTTAGGGGATGACACTTTTATCTGCCTTCCCATCTCTAATGTGAAAGCCGTACATCGCTTATCAGACTATTGCGACCAGCATATCACACGCCTTTTCTATATTCCATCGACCATAGAACGACTAAATTTGCGATTAAGATCTGTGAATTATGGTCGCTTAGACTTCTTCACCACCAATTTTATGACGTTGCAAAGTCCAGTAAACCGCGCCATAAAGCGGTTATTTGACATTTTCTTCTCTTTCCTCGCCTTGATCTGCACCTTACCATTATACCCTTTCATAGCGCTTATCATACGCATTCAAAGCCCTGGGCCTATCTTTTTCAAACAAGAGAGAACCGGCGCAAAGGATAAAAGCTTTACATGCTATAAGTTCCGCTCCATGCACGTAAATGACGAAGCGGACACAAGACAGGCCACTGAGGATGACCCAAGAGAGTTCCCTTTTGGCAGGTTCATGCGCAAGTATAATATCGATGAATTGCCTCAGTTTTGGAATGCACTGATAGGTGATATGTCGATTGTAGGCCCTCGTCCCCACATGATTTACCATACGGAGAAATATAAGAAACTCATCGGGCATTATATGCTACGCCTCTACTTTAAACCAGGTATTACGGGCTGGGCGCAAGTGAATGGCTTGCGTGGAGAGACCAAAGAGTTGGAGAAGATGAAAGAACGCGTGAAATACGATATCTGGTATTTTGAACATTGGAATGTCTGGCTGGATCTACGCATCATGTGGATGACTGTCAAGGACATGCTCTATTCGGCTAAAAAAGCCGTATTCAAATAACTATATGTGGATCCTTTCGAATAAAATAAGGGTCAATGAAAGCGGGCTCTTCGAAGACTTTCGAGACTGTCACTGTCATCTACTGCCTGGGGTGGATGACGGAGTGAAAGGAACAAAAGAAACTTTGCGAATTTTATCATTTTGGGAGACGCTGGGGGTCAAGGAAGTATATCTGACACCTCATATCATGGAAGACATACCGAATACTCCCATAGAATTAACCACTAAATATGAAATATTGAAAACACAATACAAAGGAAACATACAACTTTTCTTGTCAGCAGAGAACATGATGGATGGTCTTTTTGTGAAACGATTAGAAACTGGTGACTTATTGACGTTAGGAAGTAATGGCAAACGTCTGTTGGTCGAAACTTCTTATTATGTTCCACCCATGAATATGGATGGGATAATATACCGCATGAAGGAGGATGGTTATGAGCCAATACTAGCACATCCTGAGCGTTATCATTATATGAATCAACATGACTACAAGCAATGGAAGCAACAGGGCGTATTATTTCAGCTAGATGTTTCTGCTTTGGTAGGAGCCTATGGATCTAATGCTCAAAAGAAAGCCGAATGGCTACTCAATCATGAGATGTATGACTACGTAGGCAGCGACACACACGGCTTGGGGCAAATCGAATACCTTCTCAATAGCCTTATCAGCAAAAAGACAGTAAAAAAAGTAAAAAGGTTAGCTGAAGAGCAAGTACTGTGACTCATCAAATACTCAATCGAAGACTTCTTTCAAGACTTGCAAGGAATTGAGTTCTGGGAAGTCGGGCAAATGCAAACGATAGTAGTCATTGATGAGGACGAGGAGGCGCAAACGTTCTTGACGGTTCATCTTGAAAAGGTGCATAGTGACAAAGTTGAGGCGCATGAGGTTGACCAAGTGACGACACTCTTTGGGCTCCACATAGTAAGTATGGGCTTGAGGTTTGGATGGCACAAACGAGGCATTGACCATATCGAACCAAGAACCATCATAATAGTTTTCGACATTGGGTTGCAATCCTAAGAAGCGGGAAATGCGCATAAGGAACACCAAATGAAAATTGGCATAATCATGCTCTGCCATATCAAGCCAACGAACAGAATAAGACAAATAGGCATAGAATGATTCATTAGGTTGGCCCTCTTCACGAACAGCACGATAGAGAAACTCCTGCAAGAAGAGGGCAATGACCGACTTAATAGGATGATAAGGAATACTGGATAAAGGCTGCACCGCCTGAACTGATCTGACCCTGAAGAGGGAAGCCTTAGGCTTCATATCAGCTTCAACCTCCACTTCTGCCAAAGGTTGCAAGAGCATGTGTTTGGTACCCGACTTGTGTGTTTTGGGAATGGAAGTGATGTAAGACACTCTACCCCACTGTTGAGTGTAGAGAACGGCAATGAGTTGGTTATCCTTTATCTTGAAGGTATGGATGACGATACCTTTAGTACGCTGTAACATATCAAAATAACTCTTATACTGCAAAGATACTACATCTAAATCCAAAGAAAAGCAAAAAAAGAGATTTTTTTTCAAAGAAAGTTTTGTCAATTCAAAAATAGTATCTACCTTTGCAACCGCTTAACGGCAAAAAAACAACAGAGGCCCATTCGTCTATCGGCTAGGACGAGAGATTTTCATTCTCTAAAGAGCAGTTCGACTCTGCTATGGGCTACAATTAATAATAATAAATAACATTTTAAAGATTAGTCGAGATGGCAAATCATAAATCAGCGCTAAAAAGAATTAGACAAGCAGAGAAAAGAAGACTGCACAACAGATATTATGGCAAAACCATGAGAAATGCTGTTCGCAAGCTTCGTGCAACCACTAACAAGGAAGAGGCAACTTCAATGTTGCCAAGCGTTACCAAGTTGCTGGACAAGTTGGCAAAGACCCATGTAATCCACAAGAACAAGGCTAGTAACTTGAAATCAAAGTTGGCTAAGTATATCAATAAGCTGGCATAAGGAAGGATTGTAATAACCTTTGCTTGCATACCTTATAAACAGGTTGAGTTGACAAGACTCAGCCTGTATTTTTATTGTCTAAAAGTACAGGGGAAAACACAAAAAAATTTGGCTATTTGTGCAATTTTTCCTATATTTGTACCCATTAATGCTGAAAGCATTAAATACAGTCTTTCAGCTACACAAAAATACTATCAGATAATTTATGACAGAAGAAGAAAAAATCTTAGGCGAGGCTGAATATTCCGCCCAAAACATTCAAGTATTGGAAGGTTTGGAAGCTGTACGCAAACGCCCCGCCATGTATATAGGCGACATTAGTTTCAACGGCCTGCATCATTTAATAAATGAGGTGGTGGACAACTCTATCGATGAAGCCCTGGCTGGTTTCTGCGACAAGATTGAAGTAATCATCAATGAAGACAACTCTGTGACAGTGCAGGACAATGGCCGTGGTATTCCTGTAGATATGCACGAAAAGGAGCATAAATCTGCATTGGAGGTAGTAATGACTGTTCTGCACGCTGGTGGCAAGTTCGACAAGGGTTCCTACAAAGTATCTGGAGGTTTGCACGGTGTTGGTGTATCATGTGTCAATGCTCTTTCCAAGAAGATGATCTCACAGGTATATCGCAATGGGAAAATCTATCAGCAGGAATATGCTTATGGCAAGCCATTGTATGACGTAAAAGAGATTGGCGTGACCGATAAGACAGGTACACGCCAGCAGTTCTGGCCTGACGACAGTATATTTACTGAGACGGTATATAACTATGACCGTGTGGCTAATCGTATGCGCGAGTTAGCTTTCCTGAATGCCGGCATCACCATTGACCTGACCGACATGCGTAAGGATGAAGAGGGTAATAACCGCCACGACGTATTCCACTCAGACGAAGGCCTGAAGGAGTTTGTGCGCTACATCGACTCATCACGTGTACACCTTTTCAATGATGTGATTTATATTAACACAGAGAAGCAGGGCATTCCAATTGAGGTGGCCGTAATGTACAACACGGGCTTCAGCGAGAACCTACACTCATACGTTAACAACATCAATACCATAGAAGGTGGTACACACTTAACAGGCTTTCGTCGTGCACTGACCCGTACCTTGAAAAAATATGCCGAGGACAACAAGATGCTGGAGAAGGCAAAGGTAGAAATCGACGGAGAGGACTTCCGAGAGGGGCTTACAGCCGTCATTTCCATCAAGGTAGCTGAGCCTCAGTTTGAGGGACAGACCAAAACGAAGTTGGGTAACAGCGAAGTATCTGGTGCTGTTGAGCAGGCTGTAGGTGAAGCTTTCTCCATCTATTTGGAGGAGCATCCAAAGGAGTCGAAGATGATTGTTGACAAGGTCATTCTGGCTGCCCAGGCTCGTGTAGCTGCCCGCAAAGCACGTGAGACCGTACAACGCAAGTCGCCAATGAGTGGTGGTGGCATGCCAGGAAAATTAGCCGACTGCTCTAGCAAGGATCCAGATGAATCAGAGTTGTTCCTGGTGGAGGGTGACTCTGCAGGCGGCTCTGCCAAGCAAGGCCGTAACCGTGCATTCCAAGCCATCCTGCCGCTTCGCGGTAAGATTTTAAACGTTGAGAAGGCTCAATGGCACAAAGCATTTGAGAGCGATGAAGTGAACAACATCATACAAGCTTTGGGCATCCGCTTCGGAGTGGATGGCGAGGACAGCAAGGTCGCCAACTTAGATAAGATTCGCTACAAGAAGGTGATTATCATGACCGATGCCGATGTCGATGGTTCCCACATCGACACCCTCGTGATGACATTCTTCTATCGTTATATGCCAGAGGTGATTGAACGTGGCTATCTGTATATCGCCACTCCTCCACTCTACCTATGCACCAAGGGAAAGGTGAAGGAGTATTGCTGGACCGATCAACAACGTCAACGTTTTATTGACACTTACGGTGGTGGACAGGAAGGTGCCATCCACACTCAGCGTTACAAAGGTTTGGGTGAGATGAACCCCGAGCAATTATGGGAGACTACCATGAACCCTGAAAACCGTATGTTAAAGCAAGTAGACTTGACCAACGCTACTGAGGCAGATTATATCTTCTCCATGCTAATGGGTGAGGACGTGGGACCACGTCGTGAGTTCATCGAGAAGAACGCTACCTATGCTAATATTGATGCGTAAAGGCATACCACTTACATAAAAGATAAGCGAAACGCTCTGGCTGAGACAGGATGGTTCTCGTATGCCAGAGCGTTAACATTTAGAATCATTGTAGAGGGTTTATCAATCAATATAACCACGTCGTTTCAGTTCTGCCACAGCATCGAGTAGATCTTCGTACCAAGCATCACCAAACATGCGAATTAAAGGCTCCCTCAAGAATTCATACACTCGCACATTCTCC
>OMSH01000289.1 GCA_900313715.1 uncultured Prevotellaceae bacterium | reverse complement strand
GGTATCAACATGTTTAACTCAAGCGAGGAAGGTACCGATGCTAAGGCTCTTGATTTCTTCGGCGCATACGTTGACTTGGCAAATGCTCCTATGTTTGCTAAAGAAAACCTGGCAGTTGCTGACACTTTGATGCCTACTATTGCTTACTATGCAGCTTTGGCTGGTCTCCGCTCTGAGAACTATCCTGCTGTTGAGAAGTATGCTCCTATGGCACAGGCTGACAAGGAGAATGGTCAGAATGCAACTGAATTCCTTATTGAGGCACTTAAGAAGCAGGACAAGACCGACCAGATGCTGAGTGTGCTGAAGGATGCTATTAGCAAGTTCCCAAGCAATCAGGCTTTCTTTGCTAATATGATTGACTATTACAGTGCTAACGATAAGTACGATGAGGCTTTGGCATTTGCTGATCAGCAGATAGCTAAGGATAATGGTAATTTCTTCTACTACTATGTGAAAGGCTATCTTTACTCATTGATGAAGAATGACGATAAAGCCATTGAACAGTATGAGGCAGCTATTCAGCGTAATCCTGAATATGCACAGGCATACAGTGAGTTGGGCCGTGCTTATGTATTAAAAGCTCAGGATTTCTCAGCTACTGCAACTACTAATGTAAATGATCCTAAGTACCAGGAAGATGCTAAGACGTTGCGTGGTTTGTACGAGAAGGCACAGCCTTATTATGAGAAGGCTCGCCAGTTGGCTCCTGACAACACCAGCTTGTGGAAGCAGGGTCTGAGCAGCGTTTACTATAACCTGCAGATGGAAGACAAGTATAACGAAGTTATGCAGGCTAATTAATGAATCTCTCACTGCTGTAAAGCAGATAAGCCTTATAAGTTTGGGAACCCCGGAAGCATACACTTTTGGGGTTCCTTTATTAGAATGATTATTTGATAATTGATAACTGATAATGTTCAATGGCCACTTTTCTATAGGATGCGGTCATTCTTTATAAATATGGTACGAAAGCTACTTTCTTTTTTATTACTGATAATTATCCCATGCTGTTTCACCTATGCACAGACCGATGTCTTGAAACAGGCCAAGGCCATGCTCAAGAATGGAGATGTAAAAGAGCTTCAGAAATTAGTGGACAAAATCATTGTGAATGAAACTACCAAAGACATTGCCGAGACCTGGCATGTGGCAGGCAGGGTACAACAGAGGATAGCTGAACAGGAGATGGAAAAAGCTTATCTGCGCAAACCATACGATACACTTTCCATATATAATAGCGTTTTATCCATGACACAGTATTTCTTGCGTTGTGACTCACTTGCGCAACTCGAGACAAAACCTGGTAAAATCAACAAATACCGCAAAGATAACCAACGCGCCATTTTGGCCGATAAGGGCAATCTGTTGAACGGAGGTATCTATTATTACAACCAGGCTGCCGAAGGCAATACTGAGTTGTTCTTACGTGCGCGTAATTTTTTCAGTACATATGTAGATGCTACCTTGAGCGATATGTTTGCTAAGGACAACCTGCTACCACGCGATTCAGTCTTCTCACAAGTGGCTTATTATGCAAGTCTGGCCGCTGTGCGTATGGGTGACTATGCCAATGTGTTGAAATATGCTCCTTATGCAGAAGATGATGCCACAGTAGGGCAGTATGCCATGGAGTTTTTGGCACAGGCACATAAGCAAGGTGGAAACACTACTGCATGGATAGAGACATTAAAACGAGGTATTGAAAAATATCCACAAGATGACTATTTTTTCGCCAGCCTCATAGACTACTACGGCAGTCAGAATAACTACGAAGAGGCGTTAGAGTTTGCAAACGGCATGTTGGCGAAAGCACCAAACAACTATTATTACCTCTTTGTCAAGGGTTTCCTCTACCAAAATATGAAACGCTACAACGATGCTTTGGTGTACTATAAGCGTTCTATTGAGGCCAATCCTGACTATGCAGAAGCCTATAGCAATATAGGACTTGTCTATTGTCTGCTAGCACAAGATTTCTCGCAGGAGGCTGTGACGGATATCAAAGACCCACGCTATCCTGTTGACCAGGCACGACTCAAGTCATATTACGAAAATGCCTTGCCATACTACGAGAAGGCTCGCCTACTCAAGCCTAACGATCATAGCTTTTGGCTTAACGGCCTTCATCGTGTGTATTACAACCTCAGCATGGGGGAACAGTTCAACGAGATAGATGCTATGATCAACAACCAATAAAATTACATATAAATCCCATGCGTGAAGCATGGGATTTATTACGAGATATAAGTTCGTCACCACCTTAATCCTACGGTGGATTCTTCTTTCACTTCATTCTCACACACTCTTTAATTTCTAAACACTGCTTTTCCCTTATCAGCTTTTTGGTGGGAAGCGTTGTTTCAGCAGTTCTTCCATGCGAAGGGCTTCATCACGGTATTGAGCAGCTTCGATGAAGTCGAGCTTCTTGGCTGCCTGTCGCATACGTTTCTTGGTTTGTTCGATACTTTTCTCCAGTTGTTCACGTGACATATATTGTACAATAGGGTCTGCTGCGGCGGAGATGGAACCCACCTGTTCGATGTAGGGTCGTGGAGATGCCAGTTCGACACTGCGGTGACTGATGGTGGCCTTGGCGTCAATAGTAGCTTCGATATTGGATGCAAAGACATCGAGATTTTTCCCTTTGACTATCTGTCGGGGTGTGATGCCATGTTCCTGGTTGTAGCGGAGCTGCTTTTCACGCCTGCGGTTGGTTTCATCGATGGTCTGCTGCATGCTCTCGGTAATCTTGTCTGCATACATGATGACTAAGCCGTTGACATTGCGAGCTGCTCGGCCTGCAGTCTGTGTCAGCGAACGATGGGAGCGCAGGAAACCTTCTTTGTCGGCATCCAGGATAGCTACTAATGATACTTCAGGCAAATCAAGTCCTTCGCGCAGCAAGTTGACACCTATCAGAACATCGTAAAGACCTTCTCGTAGATCGGACATAATCTTCACACGCTCCAGGGTATCGACGTCACTGTGGATATAGTTGCATCGCACGCCGTTATTGAGCAGGTATTCGGTAAGTTCTTCGGCCATTCGTTTGGTGAGGGTGGTAACCAGCACTCGCTCCTCACGCTCTACACGTAGTTGAATCTCTTCCATCAGGTCATCCACGGGATTAAGGGCAGGACGTACCTCAATCTTTGGGTCTAATAATCCAGTTGGACGGATGACCTGCTCCACCACGATGCCCTCGCTTTGTTCCAGTTCAAAGTCGGCTGGGGTAGCGCTGACATAAATAACCTGATGTGCCATTTCCATGAACTCTGGGAAAGTGAGGGGACGATTGTCCTTGGCTGCTGGTAAGCGGAATCCATATTCAACGAGGTTTTCCTTTCGTGCACGGTCGCCGCCATACATGGCCTGTATTTGTGGCACGCTGACATGACTCTCGTCTATTACCATGAGATAATCCTTAGGAAAGAAATCGAGCAGGCAGTACGGACGGGTACCTGCTGGTCGTCCGTCAAAATATCGCGAGTAGTTCTCTATACCTGAACAGTGTCCGAGTTCACGTAGCATCTCCATGTCGTAGGTGACACGTTCATAGAGACGTTTTGCTTCGAGCGTTTTTCCTTGTTCCTCAAAGAATTGCACTTGTTTGTGCAAGTCGTCCTCTATATCGTGAATGGCTCGTAAAGTTGATTCCTTAGTTGTCATAAACAGGTTGGCAGGGTAAATCTTGTAGTCCTCAAAGGTACCCGTAGTACGTCCTGTGAGGGCATCCACTTCTTCGATGCTTTCTATTTCGTCGCCCCAGAACACGATACGCAGGATATGGTCTGCATACGCCAAGAAGATATCCACCGTGTCGCCTCTGACACGGAAGTTGCCACGGTTTAGCTCGACGTCATTACGAACATAAAGGCTATCGACCAGTTGGCGCAGGAATACGTTACGGCTAAATATGGAGCCTTGCTTCACTTCAATGACATTGTTGTAAAAATCGGCGGGGTTGCCCATACCATAGATGCAAGAAACGGATGATACCACAACGACGTCGTTTCGCCCTGAGAGAAGTGAGGATGTGGCTGCCAGACGAAGTTTGTCAATCTCATCGTTTATGGCTAAGTCTTTTTCGATGTATGTATCAGTGCTGGGCAAGTAGGCCTCAGGCTGATAATAGTCGTAGTAAGATACGTAATACTCCACGGCATTATGGGGGAAGAAACTCTTGAATTCACTGTAGAGTTGGGCAGCCAGTGTTTTGTTGTGACTGAGTACCAATGTGGGTTTGTTGACGTTAGCAATGACATTGGCAATAGTAAAAGTTTTGCCTGAGCCTGTTACACCCAACAGTGTCTGAGCAGAATCGCCGGCCAATACTCCTTCCGTTAATTGTCTGATGGCCTCTGGCTGGTCGCCTGTAGGCTGGTATGACGATGTTAGTTCGAATTTGTTCATCTGACGTGCTGAATTAAATAAACGAAGATAGAAAACTTGTTTGATATATGCAAGGAAATGCACCTTTTTGTTTTTTTTAATAGGTAACATTTTGCATTATTCATGGATTAGTAGTAACTTTGCCAAGATTTTGGCCAAATACGGACTTTTTCTATAAAACATGAAGAGAAATTTTATCATCATACTGTTCACTGCCTTCGTGATGTCGTCGTGCGGTAACTTTACTAACCTGTACAAGCACAAATTGGCTGATAAGGATTACGACTATTTGTATGAGGCTGCTAAAGAGTACTATGTGACAGGACAATATTCACAGGCAATCACTTTATTGAATGATGTGATTACCATTTTGAAAGGATCTGATCGTGGTGAGGAATCGGTATTTATGCTGGCCATGAGTTATTTGAAAGAAAAAGATTATGCTATTGCTGCCCAGTCATTCCAGCAATACTATACATCTTATCCTCGTGGGGTCTATACCGAGCGGGCTCGATTCTATGCAGGCAAGGCATTATGGATTTCCACGCCTGAGTCGCAATTGGATCAAGCTGATACATTTAAGGCTATTCAGGAACTTCAGCTATTCTTGGAATTTTTCCCTAATTCCATCTACCGTGCAGAAGCAGAGAAAATTATCTTTGATGCGCAGGACAAATTGGTGGAGAAGGAGTATGACGCTGCTAAATTATACTATAACTTAGGTACTTATTTGGGCAATAACTTCAGGTCGTGTGTTATTTGTGCGCAGAACGCATTGAAAGACTATCCATACACCAAATACCGTGAGGAGTTGTCGTTACTGGTTGTAAAGGCTAAGTATGAAGAGGCTGTTCATAGTGTACATGACAAGAAAGCTGATCGTTATCGTGATGCAGTGGATGAATGCTATGCTTTCAAGAATGAATATCCTGAAAGTGCCAATATCAAGAATGTAGATGAACTGCTTATGAAATCAGAGGAGGCTTTGAAAGAGCTACCTGATGAGGATGAGTAATAAAAGAATAACAATTTAACTAACATATTATTTATGGATTACAAAAAGACTAATGCTGCTACCACCACTGTCACAAGAGACATTGTGCAGCTGTGCGAGGATACTGGCAATATTTATGAGACTGTTGCTATTATCGGTAAGCGTGCCAATCAGATTAGCGTGGAGATAAAGAACGATTTGTCTAAGAAACTGGCTGAGTTTGCTTCTTACAGCGACAATTTGGAAGAAGTGTTTGAGAATCGTGAGCAGATTGAAATTTCTCGTTACTATGAGAAACTGCCAAAGGCTACATTGATTGCAACGCAGGAGTATATAGAGGGAAAGGTGTATTATCGCAATCCTGCCAAGGATAAGCAAAATATGGACGATTTTCAATGATACAGCGTATTCAATCGGTATATTGGCTGGTCATCACCGCTTTGCTGGTGGTGACCATGTTGTCTCCAATGGGCTTCTTTACTGAAACTGGTGGAGCGTTTGACAGTGTGTTGAAGCCTCTTGGCTTGACGATGGCTAACGGCGGTACGGAGAGCACTTGGGGACTGTTTGCTATTCTTCTACTGGATGCTGTGGTGGCGTTTACAACAATTTTCCTATACAGGAACCGTATGTTGCAGGTGCGTATGTGTGTGTTCAGTGCTTTGTTGCAGATAGGTTTTTATGCGACTGTAGCTGTGTTTGTCTATATGTTGCAACAAGATTTAGAGGCTACGTTCCGTCCAGGTTGGGCCCTGGCGCTGCCGTTTGTCTGCATCGTTCTTAACTATCTCGCATTTCGGGCTACTTATGCAGATGAAGTGATGGTGAGGGCGTCAGAACGACTGAGATAAGTGTAACTAAAGAAAAGAAAAAAGCTGCTCGAATTGAGCAGCATTTTTTTAAAGGTCACTGAAGTTTGGACTGAAGGTATCACCTCGGTTCAAATCACCTGTGCGGAGCCCTAAGGTCAGCCACTTCTGACGCTGTTGTGAAGAACCATGGTTGAATGACTCAGGAACGGCATAGCCACGGGCTTTCTTTTGCAAGAAGTCATCGCCGATTACTGCTGCACAGTTGATTGCCTCTTCCAAATCACCAGCTTCGAGTGAACCAAACATCTGGTTGTCGTGATAAGCCCACACACCAGCATAGAAGTCAGCCTGCAACTCAATACGTACACTCATACGATTGCTCTCTGTTTCGTTCATACGAGCCATCTGGCTATGAGCCTTGTCCAACGTTCCCAATAAGTGCTGTACATGATGCCCCACTTCATGGGCAATTACATAAGCATAGGCGAAATCACCATCTGCACCTAAAGTCTGCTTCATCTCGCTGAAGAATGACAGGTCAATATACAGAGACTCGTCAGCTGAGCAGTAGAATGGACCTACCTGAGAGGTGGCACCACCACAACCCGTCTTTACGCTGCCTGTAAACAACACCATCTTTGGAGCACGATAGGTTCTGCCATACTGCTGGAAAACCTTTGTCCATACATCCTCGGTGCCTGCCAATATCTGGCGTGAGAACTTTGCCAGTTCCTCTTCCTCTGGCGTAAACTCTCGGTTATTATCAGTCTGAGTGGAAACCATGCTACCCAAGTCAGCACCAGACAACACACTTAATGGGTTACCCCCCATGAACCATGTGATTAAGGCAACAATAATCAAACCACCAATGCCTAATCCTGCCTTTCCTCCACCACTCAATCTACGGCGATCATCCACATTGGAACTCTCGCGTCTTCCGTCCATTCTCATAATTTAATCCGATTTAAAGTTCAACATATACTGCAAAAATACACAATTAATCGTCATATCAATAAAAATTCCTCAAAAAAGTAAAAAATAATGGCAGTGAAAAACCTAAAATTCCGCTAAAAATGTATATTTGCAGAGGAAACATTACTAATTAAATATATTGAAATATGAAAAAGACAAAGATTACAGCTATTCTTTTGAGTGCTGCCTTGGTATTTGGAGGTTGTGGCACTACGAACAACACTGTTAAGGGTACTGCCATTGGCGGCGGTGGTGGTGTTGCTGTGGGTGCCATTCTTGGTGGACTGATAGGTGGTGGTAGCAAGGGTGCCTTGATAGGTGCTGCTATTGGTGGTGCAGTAGGTGCCGGTACAGGTGCTATCATTGGTCGTAAGATGGATAAGAAAGCTGCTGCTGCAGCTCAGATAGAGGGAGCTGAGGTGGAGAAGGTACAGGATTCTAATGGTTTGGATGCTGTAAAGGTTACCTTCGCTTCTGGCATATTGTTTGGTTTTAACTCATCTGCTTTGAGCAATGACTCTAAAAATTCTCTGAAAGAGTTGGCTGGTATCTTGGCAGAGGATAGGACTACCGACATTGCTGTTGTGGGACACACCGACAAGGTAGGTACTCAGGAAGCTAACATTAAGGTGTCTAACCAGCGCGCGCAGGCCGTAGAGGGCTACCTGAAGCAGTGTGGTGTACCTAATTCTCAGTTCAAGTATGTAGAGGGTGTTGGTTACGATCAGTACGATGAGAGCAAGTCGGCTGCTGAGAATCGCCGCGTAGAGATTTTCATGTATGCAAGTGAGAAGATGATCAAGGAGGCGGAAGCTGAAGCTGCTAAGAATTAAATAATCGTCAATTGATAAAAAAAGGGCTGCTCCATCGAGCAGCCTTTTTTCTTGCTCCTTTCTTTGCTATTTCTTTGCTACTAGAATATTTGATAGTGGATCCGGCTGCATCTCTTCCACTAAAAATCGCTCACGTTTTCCTAAAACGCAAAAACTCGCTACGCTCAGACAGTTTGCGTTTTTATACGAAAAACTTTTACGATTTTTTTAACGCTGCAGAGAAGAATGCCGGCTCCACCATCAAGCATTCTTTTAGTCGCAAAGAAAAAACTACCGAAGCCGAGACATTACATAGTTCTAGAGCATAAGTGGAAAGGCGTGAAGAAATATCGAGTTTTTACGTTAAGAGAAAAAATCAAATAAGACCTCTGGTCGTCTATTTTTTACATAAACTTGGCTGCACCTCAGCAAAGCTCAAACAAGCTTGGCTCTGCATTCGGTTTGCACAAGTTTTCTTAGTAAAAACGAAGAGATTTTAGCCTTGGAGGTTCAGCTCTAGAACTATGCAATAGTCGAGCAAGGTAGTTGATATAACGAACAGCCGGCGAAACCATCAAATATTCTAATAGCAAAGAAAAACAAAAAAAGGCAGCGGGTATAACGCTGCCTTTAATGGTCAAGATTATAACTTACTTGTTTAAGTGTAAATCTTTGAAAGTGCGAGGAGCAGGAACACCCGGTAGAGGCTTGCGGTCTTTGAGTTGCTGGAGAGCAACCTCGATTGCCTTGTTCAACTGCTGGTCTTCGCCAGCCTGTTCTTTGATAGGATCGTTGTCGAGAACAATGTCAGGATCAACGCCGTGGTTCTCCACAATCCACTGACCCGTCTTCGCATCGTAGTTGGTGAAAAATGGTACACGAACATCAGTGCCATCCATGTAAGGCAGTGAGCCACTGATACCAATAATACCACCCCAGGTGCGAGTACCGATTACGGTACCCAGGTTGTTGGCCTTGAAACTCCAAGGGAAGAGGTCGCCATCAGAAGCAGAGTACTTGTTGACGAGTAATACCTTTGGACCGTGATGTGCACCGTCAGGTACGGTATTCGTCGTACTGGATGTACGGCTCATGGTCATACGGTAAGGCACCCGCAACAGGCGCTCGATAATCATAGGAGAAACATTACCACCGCCGTTGGCGCGGTCATCGATAATCAACGCCTCCTTATCCAACTGAGGATAGTAGTAACGTACAAACTCATTCAGGCCTTCAGCACCCATGTCTGGGATGTAAATATAACCTACACGTCCGTTGGTTGCCTTCTCAACAGTCTTGATGTTGTTCTGCACCCATGCGTAGTGGTAGAGTGGGTATTCGTCTGCAATTGGCTTGATTACCACCTTGCGACCACCAGCTGTAGCATCGCTATTTACGGTGAGTTCGGTCAGTACGTCAGCCTTGCCTATCAGCAGTTCGTAGATGTTGTCCACAGAGTTGGTTGGCACACCATTGATAGCTGTGATGAATTCACCTTCCTTCACGTTGATACCCGGCTCAGTGAGTGGCGAACGCAGCTCCTCGCGATAAGGAGCACCCTCCAAAATCTTAGTAATCTTGTAGTAACCACTCTTGTCTTTGCTGAACTCAGCACCCAACAAGCCCATGTCGATGCGTTCTGCCTCCGGTTTCTCACCTGTAGAGATATAAGCATGTCCACAAGCCAGCTCTGAAATCATCTCACCAATCACATAGTTCAAATCCAGACGAGTCTTTACATATGGCAGTAATACCGCATATTTGGCCTTGATGGCCTTCCAGTCAACACCGTGCATGTTCTCCAAGTAGAAACCATCACGGAAAGCACGCCACACCTCATCGAAGATCTGTGGCCACTCTTGTGAGAAATCAACGGTAGCCATCAAATTAGCTGTATCGATAGGTTTGTCGAGTTTGATATGGTCGGATGGGAAGTCAACGATATAGTATTTGTTCCTGTCACCAATCAACGCTTTCTTGCCACCTGCAGTGTAACTTGTCAGACGACCGTCAACCACCTTGCTGTCTTCCTGTCTGTCAAAGTCATAGACCATGATGCTACGACCACTCTGGTACCACAGTTTCTTGCCATCGCTAAAGAAGAAACTCATGTAACCTTCACCACCACTTACAGGCATTTTCACGATGCGGTTGAAGATACCATCGGTGTCAATCTTCACATTCACATCTTTTTTGGCTTCAGCTTCACCTGGTTTACCTGGACCTTGAGGGCCAGCAGGTTTGCTGTCGTTGCCACTGCTGATCTGATCATCCTTTGGCAATAGTGGTGATGGGGTGTCGCTTGCCAATGTAGCAAAGTATATGCCACCCATGTTAGAATATGCATAATCCCATTCTACACGGCTATAGATTGGGTTGAGATCGCGATTGGAGTTGAAGAAGAGGTACTTACCATCGGTGCTGAACACAGGAGATGATGAGTCGTACCACTTTTCGGTAATAGGATATTCCTTGTTGGTCTTGAGGTTATAAACATACACTACGCTCATGTCGTTCTTCTCAGGGCGTGTGTAGGTAATCCACTGACTATCAGGTGAAAACTGTACTTGGCGGAACTCGCTTTCAGGGCAGGTAAGCACGGTGCGTTTGCTTTTGGCAGCCACATTAACCTCAACCAGACGGTTCTTGCGGTCCGTGTAGAGGATGGTCTTGCTATCAGGACTCCATGTAAGTGAGCGGATATACGTATCGTTGTTCTTGGTCAGTTGAACAGGTTCACCACCTTGTTCATCTTGTAACCAAACCTCGGTCTCGCCGGTTTTGTCACTGATGTAAGCGATGTACTTGCCATCAGGACTGATTTGTGCGCCACGATCGTTGGCACCAGGAGTGCGAGTGATGTTCTTCACTACACCTTGCTTGCCAGGAACGTCAAATACTTCACCACGAGCAGTGATTGCCAAGCGTTTGCCATCAGCCGAAAGGCTGGCAGCTGTAATGTTATCAGCAACATTCCTCAGTTCGGTACGTCCGTAGATGAAATCAGAAGTCAGGGTAATGTTAATCTGAGTACTCTGGCGGGTTTTCGGATCCAGCTTATAGAGGTAGCCACCTTTTTCATAAACGATAATCTGACCATTGGTGCTGGGAAACTTTACGTCAAAGTCGGTATAGTTGGTCACCTTCTCGGTCTGCTTGGTTTGCGTGTTATACACGAAGATATTCATCGTCATGTCGCGGTCGGAGATAAAGAAAATCTCATTGCCAATCCACATAGGCATGATATCCTGTGCATCATTCTTGGTAACATTCTCCACCGTCTTGGCTTGTGGGTCGTAAATCCAGATATCATCGGCCATACCGCCACGATAGTATTTCCAAGTACGGAACTCTCGCATTACACGATTGTAAGCCAGTTTCTTGCCATCAGGGGAATAACTGCAGAAACCTCCTTCAGGCAAAGGAATTTGTTCGCTCATTCCGCCATCCTTGGAGATAGTCCATAGCTTGCCATCGAAACTATCACTAATGCGGTTACGATAAACCACATTCTTACCATCTACTGTCCAGGTGAGCACCATGTTGTTAGGACCCATACGGTCGCCCAGGTCATCACGTGAGTTGGTAGCGGTGAAGGTAAGTCGCTTGGGCTCGCCACCGTCTTTCGAGATAAGATACACCTCACGGTTGCCATCATACTCGCCAGTGAAAGCGATAGACTGGCCATCGGGTGAATAACGGGCAAACATTTCGTAGCCGATGTGAGAGGTTAAGCGAGTAGCCTGCCCACCGTTAATTGATGCCTTGAACAGGTCACCTCCATAGGAGAATACCACTTCCTGACCGTTAGTGGCAGGGAAACGAAGTAGTCTGCCTTCATCTGCATAGCTGTTCAATGCAGTTCCTGCAACCAGCAGGGAAAACAATAATTCTTTCTTCATACTATTATTTTTGGTTGATTTGTGAATTCGTGATACAAATATACGAACTAAAATTAAGAATAGGTATGGGTGTGTGCAAAAAAGTTACAAATGCAAATAAATATCCCCCTCTGTTAGGAGGGGGATGAATGCTGAATGTTTATATTTTTATTCTATGGCATAAACGCCTTTTTTGCTAATATTTACTTTTTGAGGATTGCCTTTGTAACCGATGCTGCCGCTGCCTGCCCTTGAAGCTTCGATAGCCTTGCTGGCATAGCAGGTGATGTCGCCACTGCCAGAGGTGTTAGCGATAACATCCTCAGCTAACAAGTCACTGGCTGCTATATCGCCACTACCGGCAATGCTGTATTTGGCTTTTAGAGTCTTGCCTTTCAACTTGATGTCTCCACTGCCGGAAATATTGGCCTTTACATTGTTGGCGCTGATATTGCCCAGACCAATGTCACCAGAACCTGCGATAGAAACCGACAACTCATTGCTTTGCAAATTGTCAGCATTGATATCGCCACTGCCAGAGATGCTTACTTCCATATTGCCTGAACAATTGACATTGTTGCAATCCATGTCGCCAGAACCTGTAATGCTCAACTTCAGGTTGTCTGTGGTCAGTCCGTTCATCAGCTTAAAATCACCAGAGCCTGTTATATTCATAGCTTTTAATGCAGCTGCATTGACGGTATAATCCAGTTTTTTGAGGTAGTTTACACTATAGCCTTTCTTGATTCTGAGGCATAGGGTGTTGTTCTCAACATACACGTCCAGGATCTCAGCTACATTGTCGGAGGTAACTACCGAGACTGCTGGTGCACCAGGTTGCTGGGTGAAATATACGTTACCACTACCAATCAAATTGATCTTGTCGAAGTCAGATACCCTGATTTCTTTAGTCACATAGTTTTCGCTGGCCTTTACACGAATGGTCTTTACTCCATCTACCACCATACTACATGCTGTCATGCTAATGCCCAGCATCATTGAAGCAAAAATAGTTGTCAGTTTTTTCATAATCTTAAGTCGTTTTATTGTTTATTTTATGTGTTAGACGTATTAGGTTGCCAAAAAGTTGCAATGTTATTTATTTTTTTGCTTTAAGGATGATATCATGCGCCGTTCCTCCTCTCGGAAAGCCTAAATGTTGGTTTCTCCCAATTCTGTCACGACTCGGCCAAAATGATGCAAGCATCTTTGGCACTCACTGCTCCAGAAAGTCGCTATACTCATTCATTTTGGCTTTATTCCAACATGCTGAATCATTATATGTAATCTTGATGCTATAATTATGCAAGAACCCCTTTTGGAAATTGCATGGTAACACAATGCAGGGAACCATGTTGCTTGATCAATGCACGGCAATCTATACCTATTATATTTTTATCAGGGAAGGCCACTTGCAATACCTCTTTGGCTATAGCATCGTTAGCAGACTGGTTATAAGTAGGGTAGAGTACCTGTTGATTCAAAATAAGGAAATTGGCGTAGGTCGCAGGAAGTCTTTCTCCCTCAAATATCACCTTGTCAGCCATTGGTAAAGGCAATAGGCGATATGGCTGACCAGCAAGGGTAACAAAGGTTTGTAGTTGATTCTCCATCTTAGCCAGTTCGTCGTAGTGTTCATCCGATGGGTCATTGCATTTTACGTAGGCAATGGTATCGGGACTACAGAAGCGTGCCAAAGTGTCAATATGACTGTCGGTGTCGTCACCACATAGGTAACCGTGGTCGAGCCACAGGATGCGGTTGATATGCAGGGATCGTTTGAGATACTCCTCTATATCCACCTTATTCATTTTAGGGTTTCTGTTGGGGTTCAGTAAACAGGCAGAAGTCGTGAGCAGGGTGCCTTGGCCGTCGCTCTCGATAGAGCCGCCTTCCAGTACGAAATCAAGGTGGTTGACATATTTGCCATGAAGGAATCCATTATCCATAGCTTGCCGTGTCACAGCATTGTCTTTTTCTGCAGCAAACTTGTTGCCCCAGCCGTTGAAACAGAAATCAAGCAATTGTGGACCCTGTGGGTCAGTCAGTGTGATGGCACCATGATCGCGTGCCCATGTATCATTGGTATCGCAACGCATGAAACGCACATTACGCATCATCACTTTGGCTTGCGTGAGCTGCATCTGCACCTTTTGAGGTTCTGGAGTAACAATCAGTAACAGTTCGTGACGAGCTATCTCTTTGGCTATCTGTATGAAGCAAGCGGATACCTCATCGAGCATCGGGGCCCAATCAGTACCAGCATGGGGCCAAGTGAGTTGAACACCGCTTTGTTCAGCCCATTCGCCAGGCAGGGCAGGGTTGCTCTGTTCCATCACTAACTCTGTGAAACGGGATGCATCGACTTGCAGTTCATCTTTCCTGCGGCCATAGAAGGGATTCTGTACTTGGATACTCATAAGCGTCAGTTTACTGAAATAAAAAAAAGAGACTCATCATAGGATGAATCTCTCTTGAGCGGAAAACGAGACTCGGACTCGCGACCCCAACCTTGGCAAGGTTGTGCTCTACCAACTGAGCTATTTCCG
>OMSH01000291.1 GCA_900313715.1 uncultured Prevotellaceae bacterium | reverse complement strand
CTCCTGAGATAGAAAACATCATTCAGTTCATTACAAAATCAAAACTGATAGTATAATCTATCTTACTTATTATAATTGTGATAATAAATAAAGCCGACTCTTTATTGAGCCGGCTTTATAGTTTGGATATTTTTAAAAGATTATTATTGCCTTATCACTTGATCGACTATCATATCGAAACATAACATCGAATAGCCCAAGATGCTGCTGCTACCACTCTTGCCATAAGCACTCTGATAAGGGATAAACACCATCCAGCGCTCCCCCTCACGCATATACTGCAAAGCCGTTTTCCAGCCAGCAATAATAGAGCTGTCAACGAAGAATTTAGATGGTGTATTAAACTGTGTAGGCAAGTTTTCATGACCATCCAATGTTCTTTTATCAATCGCAGTGAAACCTATGAAATTCCCATCAAACCGTTCACCTAAGATATTGGTACCATAATAATATACAAAGGCTGCATCCGTATAATAGGGACGAAGTCCCTCAGAATTTGCCAACAACTTCTTCACATAAATATACTGAAGCTTGTAGTTAGTGCTGGCACTGGTCTCAATGGCATAATAGGTGCCCACCTCCATGGCATCTGCATCTGCAGCCGAAACTACCACTCTGCCAGCAGTCAGGTCACTGATAGAGTCAACAAATGTCTGGTTACGTTCTTCCCACTTGTCATACTCACTCGGCTCCTTTATTTCCTGGCAAGCTATGATTGTCACAGCCATCAAACTCAACAGCAGCACATGTGCCACAGCGCGAAGGTTATGTTTCTTATCTATCTTCATGGGTTATTGCAATTTCTTCAACAAACTGGTGATGCTCACACGGTCTGCAATGATGCTGTTCAACTCACTGATAGCAACACGTTCCTGCTGCATGGTATCACGGTTACGTAAAGTCACGCAGTTATCGTTCAGTGTGTCATGGTCAACGGTTACGCAGTAAGGTGTACCCACTGCATCTTGACGGCGATAGCGCTTCCCAATACTATCTTTCTCATCATAGATCGTGTTGAAGTGGAACTTCAAGTCATTCACAATCTCACGAGCCTTCTCTGGCAGACCATCTTTCTTCACCAATGGTAATACGGCCAGTTTCACAGGAGCCAACGCTGCAGGCAACTTCAATACCACGCGAGTCTCACCATTCTCCAACTGCTCTTCTGTATAAGCTGCACTCATTACGCTCAAGAACATACGATCCACACCAATACTGGTCTCAATCACATACGGAGTATAGCTCTCGTTAGTCTCTGGATCGAAATATTTGATGCTCTTGCCAGAATACTTCTCGTGCTGGCTCAAGTCAAAGTTAGTGCGGCTATGGATACCTTCTACCTCCTTAAAGCCAAATGGCATCAAGAACTCAACGTCGGTAGCTGCATTAGCATAGTGAGCCAGCTTCTCGTGGTCATGGAAACGATAGTGGTCAGCTCCAAAGCCCAGTGCCTGGTGCCACTTCATACGGGTTTCCTTCCACTTGCTAAACCATTCCATTTCAGTGCCAGGACGAACGAAGAATTGCATCTCCATCTGCTCAAACTCTCTCATGCGGAAAATAAACTGACGAGCTACAATCTCGTTACGGAAAGCCTTACCAATCTGTGCAATACCAAAAGGCACCTTCATACGGCCTGTCTTCTGAACATTCAGGTAGTTCACGAAAATACCCTGAGCCGTTTCAGGACGCAGATATACTTTCATAGCACCATCAGCCGTTGAACCCATTTCAGTAGAGAACATCAGATTGAACTGACGAACCTCTGTCCAATTCCTGGTACCGCTGATAGGACAAACAATCTCTTCATCAAGGATAATCTGGCGTAACTCGTTTAGATCCATCGCATTCATAGCAGCGCTATAACGAGTATGCAAAGCGTCACGCTTCTCTTGCAATTCCAGCACCTTAGGACTGGTAGCACGATACTTAGCCTCATCGAAGTTTTCTTTGAAACGCTTGGCAGCCTTAGCTACTTCCTTTTCAATCTTATCGTCATATTTGGCAATCTCATCCTCAATCAGCACATCGGCACGGTAGCGCTTCTTGGAGTCGCGGTTGTCAATTAGAGGATCATTGAAAGCATCAACGTGTCCGCTGGCTTTCCATATAGTTGGATGCATGAAGATAGCAGAATCAATACCCACGATATTATCGTGCAACAGTACCATGCTCTGCCACCAATATTGTTTAATGTTGTTTTTCAGTTCTACACCATTCTGGCCATAGTCATATACAGCAGCCAGGCCGTCATAAATATCACTACTTGGGAAAACGAAACCGTATTCCTTACAGTGTGCAACAATCTTTTTGAAAACATCTTCTTGTGCCATATCCTTCTTTTTTTACACATAAATTCATAAAATTGCCACAAAGATACTGCTTTCCATTCAAATAATTCTACAATTTTCTTTATATTTGCACAAATTTAGGACTATTTTATGAGTAAAGACACTGATAAGCCCATTGATGACTTCACAACAGAAGAGGCTACAGGGCACTCTGACTACAAACCGACCGACACACATGATGCCAATGCCAAGCACCAATTGAGCGGCATGTATGAGAACTGGTTCCTGGATTATGCTTCATATGTAATTTTAGAAAGAGCAGTTCCTCATATTATTGACGGACTCAAGCCTGTACAACGCCGCATCCTGCACACCATGTGGCGCATGGAAGACGGACGCTACAATAAAGTGGCTGGCATCGTGGGGGAGACCATGAAGTTTCACCCTCATGGCGACGCATCCATCGGTGACGCACTGGTACAGTTAGGGCAGAAGGAAATGCTGATTGACACCCAGGGTAACTGGGGCAACATCCTCACGGGCGATGGCGCTGCAGCTCCACGATATATAGAGGCACGCCTGACCAACTTTGCTAAGGAAGTGGTATTCAATCCCAAGACCACAGAAT
>OMSH01000297.1 GCA_900313715.1 uncultured Prevotellaceae bacterium | reverse complement strand
TAAGGGAGGCGTTAATCAAGTTAACTCACTCGATAATGTTTCCTTTAACGAGTGGCTTTTGAAAAGCCAAGAGCAGGACAGCGAAATGGTCGTGAAGCCTGAAATAATAAAAATTATTAGGAATAACTAAATATTAACAACTAAAAACTAAAATTATGAAAAAAAGTCTATTTTTATTCATCATGCTACTTGGAAGTGGCATGTGTTCAGCTCAAGACGATTATGTGCCAGAAGCTGTGGATAATTATGTGCCAGAAGTCTTGGCGGATACGGTGGCGACAGTGACATCTGTTGACGATATTATTAAACGACAAACAGATTTGGATCGAACCACTCATACAGATACTCACTATAAGGAGGTGTGGGGGAGAACTACGTTCTTTAATATCAGTTATAATAACACGACGTTTGAATCTAAAGAGTTTCCTACTGCTGTGGCTAATGTTGATGGGTCAGGAAAATACTCATTAGGAACTCCATTGTGGGGGAAGTTTAAGAACCAATTTGGCTTTGGTTTGCAGTGGGGCCATACCTATAATTTTCATAAGAAGCCTATTGGTGATGTGCTTTTTATTGGTTTGGATTATTCTTGGTTAGATTTTAATTTGAATAAATATAGGGCAGACTCGTTGGCTAACTATCAGTTTGCTATGGTGACCGTTGATAAGAAAGACCGATATCCTCTTCCTTGGCACAACGAAATGATGACCTTTGATTATGGTATGTCATTAGGTCCCTCTCTCACCCTGTATCCTTTTACTGCAATAGGTAAGAAGGGTACGGATGATATTCGTCTTCAGCTTTATTTTCATGTCGGTTATGCTATCAGCATGGCTTTCATAAAAGATGTACAAGATGTTGATGACTCTAGTTCTTATTATAGCACTTCATCCACAACGGATAAGACTACAGAGATGGCATTAGGACACGGACTTTTTACTAGTTTCGGCGTGAATTTGACTTGGAAATTCATTGGTCTTGGCTATGAGGCGCGTCGTGGAACGAACTATAAATACCGCAGTCTCACCACTAAATTTAAGACGGGGGACATTAAGACTGAGCAGATGGTTAACCGTTTCTATTTGCAATTTCGATTCTAAAATATTCATCTAAAAAAACAGGAAATGATGGTACGTAAAGTAATGTTGATAGTTTATACGACTATCATAAGTTGCCTAATGGCAGAGGCTCAGAGTGTTATTACGGCAGAGGGTAAATGCGGAAGTAGTGCTAAATGGTCTTTTGATGGGCAGACCTTGTATATAAAAAAAGCATCGGAAAAGGTACAGACATATAGCATTCCTGATTATGATATGGAAAAGAATCAGGCTCCTTGGGTTAAAAAGATGCTGCCTGTTCGGAAAGTTACATTTGGTGCTGGTATACAGCGAATTGGCTCGTGCTCATTTGCGAGATGCGCTCAACTTCAGTCTGTTGAATTCCAGAGTGACCGTGACTTTTCAGAGATTGGTTGGGGAGCTTTCTATGAGTGTAGAAACCTATTCTACTTTTCGATTCCCAATAATACTCGGAAAATAGAGACAATAGCTTTTGCTAATTGTAGTTCTCTTAATTCTGTGAAGATTCCAGGTCGTGCAACGGTGGAAGATATGGCATTCCTCTCGTGCACCAAACTTGTTTCTTTGGAGATTGCACCAACTGTTGTGTTAGGACGTTCAGTGTTTGCTACGGAAGTGACGGATGGGGGTATCCGTTCACATAAATTTTATGAGGGTAATATTCTCAGTCTTCCTGCAAACATTACAACGGCAAACAGTCAAGCGTTTGGTTTGTCCAAGTCTGCTGTTGAGCATTATTTGGGTGAGAATTCTAAAGAAGCAGATAAAGAGAACGATGCTGTAACATCAAGTGTGGATTCAGACATCCCAGATAGTTACAATACCAGAAACGATACATACGCTCTTGTCATTGGTAATGAGCAATATCGTTATGTCCCCAAAGTGCCATATGCTAGACACGATGCTCGTGTCTTTGCTGAATATTGCAAGAAGACACTTGGTATTCCTGCTGAGAATGTTCATTTATGTGAAAATGCAACAAAGAATATGATTCTTGATGAAGAGATTGGTGACTGGCTTACTAACGAAGTGAAAGATAGGGGGTATAAGAAGTTGATTGTATATTATGCTGGTCATGGTGTACCAGACCTTCTTGATAAAAATAAGGCATATATCCTTCCTACAGATGTGCGTGGAACGAAACCACAACAAGGCATTGCACTTGATGATTTCTATGCAGCGTTGGGTGATTTGGCATATGCTCAAGTGACCGTGTTTATGGATGCATGCTTTAGTGGCATTAATCGTGATAATGCAGGTGTGAATGAGGGACTACGAGGCGTGGAGATTGATGCAGAACCCGGTAAACTTTCCTCGGGGAATATTATTGTTTTCTCGGCTGCTCAGGGCAACGAAACAGCCCAAGGTTACTTGCAGGAAGGGCATGGTCTTTTCACCTATTATTTGCTGCAAGCACTACAAGAGACGAAAGGCGCGTTTTCATATGGGCAATTGGCAACCTATCTGCAAGAAAATGTAAGTCATAAAGCACCGCAATTGCACCTACGTAAAAAGCAGACGCCAACAACTATGGCTTCTGAGGCTCTTGGTGATACATGGAAGAATATCTATTTCTAAGAAGTCGTATGAAGAAAATACAATTATTGATGATGATGGTAGCATATATGGTTATGCTACCATCATCGGGACAAGTACCTAAACTGAAGCCTCTCAAGGAAAAAGAACTATTGGAGGTGCTGACTCCTCAAGAAAAAAAGGGAACTTGGGGGTATGCTAATGAGGAAAATAAGTTTTTTATCAAAAACATCTTTTCTGAGGCTCGCCCTTATAAAAAAGACCGAGCAATTGTGCGTTATGGCACAAAATATGGTATTTTGGACAAGACGGGTGTGTTTATTCTTGAACCCACATATGACGAGATGCGTGATTTTCATGGAGTGTATAGTATTGTTCGTCTTAATGATCAATATGGAACCATCGGTTTGGATGGTAAACTCATAACAGTTCCCCAGTTTGATAAATGTGAGTATCGCAGAGGTTTTAATGTGCTCTTGGTGATGAAAAATGGTGAAACGGGTGCTATTGATAGAGATGGAAAAGTATCTGTTGAACCTGCTTTTACGACACTGGATGCAGTAAAGGACGGAGTTGCCATTGTTCTAAAAAATGGACGAATGGGGGCAGTAGATGCGAACTTGCAGACAATGGTCGAACCCAAATACGATATCCTTGAATATACTGGTGGTGGTGAGTTTTTTGCCAAGTTGAATGGAAAGGTCGGCATTGTCTCATACACAGGTGATGAAAAGAATCCGATCGAATATGACGACATCTTTTTTCAAGAATCGGGAAAGTTCTATATCACGGAGAAAGATGGCAAATATGGCCTAATTAGTCCTACTAACAAAGAAATTCTTACCCCGATGTTGAAGGAAAAACCACAAGTTCATACAGGTAACAATCTTATCATGCAGGATGACAAGCTGTTTATGTTCTCTGAGCGAGGGGCTTGTTGGTGGAGCGTTGATCAGTGTTTTGATTTGTCGAATACGGCCTCTATTTCCATATCTGATACCCTTTCTTTCCAGACCCTTCCTTTGGGTACGGATATGTTGTTGATATATCACGATATGACTCCGTTTTTTATCTCGAAAAATGGTAGGGTAATATGGGCTGCTAATGCGGAAATAAGAAAATGGGCCGAACGTCCCATTAACTATGAGTTGAACTGCGTGAACATTAGTAAGAAAGGATATATGACCGCCACAAATTCTGAGAAGAAGCCCGTACAAATCGAACAATCTTTCGACCTGTTGTGGCCTATTTCGGCTGTTGATCCACGGGTGGATATTACTCGGTGTCAACAAGCATTGATAGACTGCATGCAAAAGTCACTCTACGGTGAATCATCAATGCTTTCCTTTGTCGATATTGAAGAGTTTATGACCTATGCCACCACTCATGCATGTCGTGACGAAGGGCTTATGAATGTGCATACCGTAGCTAAGCCAAAAGGTCGGAATATGACGGAAGGTGGCTATGTGATGACTTACACGGGCAACTTTGTGGGGGATGGAACCGTCAGTGATGCGACCTACGATTTCCATCCATACATTGTCATATATGGTGTGGCTCAACCACAGAATGCACCGAACTATCTCCATTTCAGCAAGGAAACGGGAGTGCCTTTCAAATTGAAAGACCGTTATTCGCTATCAACACAAAGCAAGATTGTCAGTATGATTAGAGGTGGCAATGTGGTATGTGACACCCCCGAAGAAAAAGAAACTTTCAATAGTGTCAGAGAAGCGTGTGCGGATGTGGATGAGAACTTCTACGTGAAAGATAACATTATATACTTCTACAAACGCCCTTTCTCATCTTGTCAACCCATGCACGTCGGTGTGCGTCAATCGGCTGATGTGCTAGCTAATAGTGCTGTAGGCAAACGACAATCTTACTCTGAGTATGTGTTTACAAGTTTTGATTTAAACTGTTTTGACTTGCACGACCATGTAGAGACGATGTCTGTCCAAGGCGCAGCTATAAGTAATCACGCTTACCGATTTAATCAAAAGGGGGAACTGGTGGAAGTGGATGGCTATGATCCATTTTCAGCCACGTCAGAGGACGGTTTCATGCATATGGAGCGCGATAAAAGTGGACGTCTGAAAGGTTTTGCTGATATTATTGAGTTGTCGGATTCATACCAATACCTTGAGACTGATTCACACGGGAATTGGATTAAACGCAAACTCAAGCAAGGGGGAGAAGGAACAGAGGAAACACGCATTATTACTTACTATTGATTATTTCTACGACCTACTCCTGCCGTAGAATCGGGATGGTGGTTATTGGGCTATCATCCCGATTTATTTTTGATGACTGTAGGGTTGAGGCTACATCGTTTAACCTCTCTCATATTGCTCAAGAATTGTTTTGTTTGCTTATACCGTCTCATGTTATCTTTTAGGATTCTTATTATAAAAAAAGTAAAAACATTTCATGT
>OMSH01000295.1 GCA_900313715.1 uncultured Prevotellaceae bacterium | reverse complement strand
TGGATTGACGGCTACCAAAACCTTCGGTATGAGTTTTGCTACTGAAACCGATAAGTTGGAGCTGGGAGGTAGCATCCGATATAACTGGCGCGACAACGATGTGGTGAACATCGGCTCACAGGAAAACTTCTTGTTTGACGGAGGTAGCTCGTTTATGAACTCCAATTCTATGAGCAGTAACAAGAATCACCAGTGGAATGCCAACATGCGCTTGGAATGGAAACCTACCAAGATGACCAACATTCTGTTCCGTCCAACTGTCAGTTGGGGAAAAACCAACAATAGCTCTGAGTCCGAGTCGGGCACCTTTGGCAGCGATCCTTATCAAGTGGTGGATAATCCGAATGACTACCTGGATTTCAATATTCCTGAAGAGAGTGACCCGTTGAGGGAGATCCGCAGGAACCTGACGGAGAGTGGAAACTTGACCAAGCAGAATAGCCTTTCTGTGAACAGCTCACTGCAGATTAACCAAAAGCTGAACGATAATGGTAGAAATGTGACCTTGAGGGGACAATTCCGCTATGGTGACAATGACAATGACCAATATACACAATCACTGACCCGCTATTATCAGCTGGTGAGCCAGTTTGGTGGTGATTCTGTCCTGATTCGCAACCAGTTTATCGCTTCACCTACCAAGAATACAACCTATTCTGCACAGATGACCTATAGTGAACCGATTGCCAAGAATACTTTTCTGCAGTTCAGCTATCAGTTCCAGTATGGCTTGAATAAAAACGACCGCAAGACCTATAACCTGAATAGCTACCCTTGGACGTTGGGTGAGGCCTTGCCGGCAGACTATATGAAAGCCGAGGTGGATAGCCTGAGCAAATATGCGGAATATCGGACCTATAGTCACCAAGGATCTGTGACGCTGCGATTTAACCGCGAGAAGTATCAGTTGAGTGCTGGTATTGACCTTCAACCACAGCATACTGTGCTTTCTTACAAGAAAGGTGATTACATGATTGATACAACTCGCAATGTGTTTAACTTTGCGCCTAATGTGGACTTCAGGTACCGTTTCTCGAAAGTGAGTCAGTTGCGTTTCCAGTATCGAGGCAGAAGCTCACAGCCGAGCATGGAGAACCTGTTGCCTATCACCGACTATTCTAATCCGTTAAATATCCGTGTTGGTAACCCTGGCTTGAAGCCGTCTTTTACACATACAGTGACTTTGTTCTATAATACGTATAATGCAGAACGCCAACGTGGTATTTCCGCTAACGTGTTCTTCAATGCATCACAGAACAGTATCAGTAACAGCCGTATCTATAACGAGAAGACTGGTGGATGGACCACGATGCCGAAAAATATTAACGGCAACTGGAACGTGAATGGTATGTTCAACTATAATACAGCCTTAAAGAATCAAAAATACACCATTAATACCTTCACTTCAGTGGGTTATACGAACAACGTGGGCTACCTGACTGACAACAAGACCCATATTGAGGAGAAGAATACCACAACGAACCTGACATTGGGCGAGCGGCTGAGTGGTGCTTACCGTAACAATTGGTTTGAGTTTGGCATCAACGGAGCCATCAATTACAGTATTGAACGCAACAGGCTAAATGCGCAGAACAACCAGGAGCCTTACAACTTTTCTTATGGTGCGAATACGCAGATTATGCTCCCTTGGAACATGACCATCTCTACAAACATTACCAACCAGTCTCGCCGAGGATACAGTGACAGTAGCATGAACCGAGACGAACTGATCTGGAATGCCCAGATATCTCAGTCGTTCTTTAAGGGAGCTGCTTCACTGAGTGTAGAGGCATATGATATTCTGAAGAAGCAGAGTACGATTATGCGCTCACTGACGGCTAACGGACGTTCTGTGAACCAATATAATGCCATCAACAGTTATGTGATGGTACACTTTATCTACCGTCTGAACATCTTTGGAGGTAAAAATACTCGTCAACAACAACGTGGTCCTGGCTTTGAAGGTGGCCGTCCTGGTGGTTTCCAAGGCCCTCCTGGCGGCTTTGGCGGTGGCCGTCCCGGAGGTTTTGGCGGTGGTCGTAGGCCAACAGAATAAAATGATAGAATGGAACGAAATAGTTAGATTGATTGCTTCGTGGTCAGTTTATCTGATATACTTAGCGGTGATTGTCAGCACCATCTGGGTGGTGGTGCTGGAGAACCGCAACCCTGTAAAGACCATCGCCTGGGTATTGGTGCTGGTCTTTTTGCCTGTCATTGGGTTGGTGTTCTATATCTTCTTTGGAAGAACGCATAGACGTGACCAGATTATCAGTCGCCGCAGCTATAGTAAACTGCTGAGGCGACCCGAAGAAGAGTACCTGTCTCAAACCGACTATGTCGTACCTGCTGCTTATGAGGGATTGATATCCTTGTTTCAACGCTCCAATCATGCTTTTCCCTATGCCAATAATAGTACGGAAATTTTTATTGATGGATCTGCGTGGATAAATACCCTTCTGCAGGAACTTCAGCAAGCCCAAGATCATATTCACTTGCAATCCTATATTTTCGCAGACGATGAGGTAGGTGGAAGAGTGCGTGACGTGCTGACAGCCAAAGCTCGTCAAGGTGTTGCTGTACGTGTGATATATGACGATGTGGGGAGTTGGAAAACTCCTAATGCTTTTTTTGATGTCATGATGGAGGCTGGCATTGAGGTGAGGAGTTTTCTGAAGGTGGGATTTCCTTTATTTACTAATAAGGCCAATTACCGCAATCATCGAAAATTAATCATTATAGATGGCCATACTGGTTTTATAGGAGGTATGAATATAGCTGACCGTTATGTGAAAGGGGTCTCATGGGGTATCTGGAGAGATACGCATTTGATGATTAAAGGTAAGGCCGTGCATGGTTTACAGACCGCCTTCCTGTTAGATTGGTATTTTACTGATGGTACTTTGTTGACAGCGGCTCACTATTTCCCTATGGTAGGTGCTATGGGTAAGTCAATCATACAGGTCGTTACCAGCTCACCCGTGCAACCGGGACAGGAAATCGTGATGGGATTGATGAAAGCTATCAATAATGCGAGAAAGTATTTCTATATTCAAACACCTTATTTTCTGCCTACCGAAGCCATACTCAATGCATTGCAGACAGCTGCTATGTCTGGCGTAGATGTTAGGCTGATGGTGCCAGAGAAATCTGATACTAAGATGACGCATTGGGGCTCACGCTCGTATGTGGCAGATGTGTTGAAGTTTGGTGTGAAAGTATATTTCTACCGGAAGGGTTTCCTGCATTCCAAACTCATGGTTAGTGATGACCAGTTAACCACCATAGGGTCCACTAATATGGATTTTCGGAGTTTTGAGCACAACTTTGAAGCCAATGCTTTTATTTATGATGAGCATGTGGCGATAGAAGCGCGTGATTTATTCCTCGCAGACCAAAAAGAGTGCAGGCAGGTTACATTGAAACAATGGGAGAAACGTCCACGCAGGAACAGGGTGTTGGAAAGTTTTATTCGGCTTATGTCACCGCTGCTTTGACCGTAGGCTGGAAAAAGGTGAAATTAACAGCTCCATAGCGACGGTGTTGCATGAAGTGGGGGTGTTTTTCAAATTGATGGTCATTGCCATGCTCCAAGATAAAGATCCCGTTTTCTTTTAGCAATTGGTGCTCTATAATCAGGTCTGGCAAAGCAGTCAGGTCAGGTAGTGCATAAGGAGGATCTGCAAAGATGATGTCGTACTGCTCCCGGCAACGGCCGATAAACTTAAACACATCTGCTTTTATGGGTAGGCAGGAAGTATCTCCTAATTCTTTTAGTACTTTACAGATAAAAGCATAATGGTCACGGTCTTTCTCTATGCTCACCACCTGTTCACAACCACGTGAAATAAACTCCAGACTAATACTGCCCGTGCCTGCAAACAAGTCAAGCGCTTGTATCTGGTTGTCAAAATCTATGAGGTTACTAAGTACATTGAACAGGTTCTCTTTGGCAAAATCAGTGGTAGGACGTGCTTTGAAAGAGTGTGGCACGTCAAATCGTCTGCCTTTGTATATACCGCTTATCACCCTCATGATATTGCCGTTTCTAAGTCAAAATAGGGAGAAATTGGGGTAATATGACTGATATAGCGTCCAAGTTCTTGTTTCAATTCATCCGTTTCGTCAAGATGCTTAGCCAACAAGAGTTCGTCATTCAGCTGATCCATACCCAATTGCTTCCAGCAATGAAGGATATAATACAGACGGTCGGACGTTTGTGTGCAGTTAAAACTGTTGCAAATAAGCAGGTTGTGATGATCCATAGCAGCTAAGATGATATTGTCTTTTGCCATGAGACACAGCATCTGCTGCTGACTTGCATGGTTGTTTTGTGACGTAAGGTGTTCAATCAAAGAAGTTGCCTGCACTTTCACCTGTGCTTCTGGAAATAGGTTGTAGAGCATGGTGAGCAGCACTTTGTCTATCCCATACAATACTACTGCATCGTTCTTCTGAATGATATTATACTCCACCACTTCGTTGTCAATGCTTGGGAAGTTGTGGTAGAAGATGGATTCAGCATGTTCGTCTTCAAAGTAGTCCAAAGGCACGATGGTAAATCGTGGTGTGGTGATGATAATGTGTACGGCCTTATACTTATAGCTCAACCATTCCAGTTCATCGACCGCTCGCTTGAGGTTGGCTGTAAAAGAAAGAGATTCGTCCACCTTATATATATAAGGGGTGGACGAGTCGCTTTTCTCCTTTACCTTTGGGTTAAGGAGGGCAAAATAAAATCCATCCGCTGAAAAGCGGATGGATAATATGTACTGATTAGAATTACTCCCAGTTACCTGCATTGTTGTTTGCAGTCTCCAGGTCACCAATCTTCAGACCGCAATACTTGTTCAACTGAGCCTGCTGGTCTTTCAGGTTGATGATTTCCTGCTTGTCGAGGTCACCAAGAT
>OMSH01000298.1 GCA_900313715.1 uncultured Prevotellaceae bacterium | reverse complement strand
TTGGAAGAACTCAAAGAAGCCAAGTCCGTAACTCTGGTAATAATCAGGAAGATGACGATAAGTAAACGTATATTGCCAACGATTCTCGTTCAAAGGACGGTTCTCTACTGGTCCTACTGTATTCTTCCAGTTATAACGTGTATCGAGGTCAGTACCTTCTACGATACAACCACCAGGAAAACGGAAAATACCTGGCTTCAAGTCAGCCAAGGCTTGTGCCAAATCTTTGCGCATTCCATTCTCACGACCCATCCAAGTATCTGTTGGGAACAGTGAGATATGTTCCAGATCTACGGCATTCTTTCCTTCCAAGAAGATACGCAAGGCAGCCTTCTGAATGGTTTTGGTGGATTTAATCTCTACCTGGTATTTCTTCCAATCTTTGGAGTCTATAGTAATAGACTTCAAGGCGAAAAACTGCATCTCTTCATTGTTGTAGGGGTCACACAACTCCACACGAATCTTTGCAGACTCTCCTTCAGGAACCCTTGCCCATACGGAGAAACGATAGTTCTCACCTTGCTTTAATCCGATGCCGAAAGTTCCGTTGTTTTCAAGTTCGGTAAACTTCGACTGATGGCCTGTATAGCCCAAGCGCACATAATGGGGATTCTTGTCGAATGGTCCGTCATCGCGCACTTGCACATTGCCTACCGCCTTCCAGCCTTCCAGAGGTTGTGGAAACTCGAACGAACGGTTGAGCACCTTCTCTGCATACAAGCCACCATCTGCAGCAAAGTTAATATCTTCAAAAAACAAGCCGTACATCGTGTTCTGGATGGGTGCGCCCACCTTATTCAACTGTACGGTCATCTCGTGTGTCTGTGCCTTCAACTGCATAGTTGCCAGCAAACCACACGCCAAAGTTAGGGTCAAAAGTTTTTTCATAAAACATCTGTTTTGTTAATTCAATGAACAAATATAAGTATTTATAGCGATATTTTCATTATCTTCGCATCATAAAAACTAAAATCATCTTTTTTAACAATGAAGAAAACCAATCTATTGATTATGTCAGCAGTATTGACATTAGCCGCATGTAATGGTGGCACACAGCCTGCAGGTGAGACAAATGAGGAGATCATTGGTCGCACAACAGAGCTGAATATCAGCAATAAGCGCATGACTCCCGAGGCGCTGTGGGCAATGGGACGTCTTGGCGGAATGGCTGTATCTCAAGATGGTGCTAAGGTGGCTTATACGGTGAGCTACTACAGTGTACCACAGAACAAGAGCAACTCTGAGGTGTTCGTCATGAATGCCGATGGCAGTGACAACCAGCAGATTACCCACACGCCTAAGGGCGAAAGCAATGTGGTGTGGACCAAAGACGGCAAGCTGCGTTTCCTGAGCAGCGAGAGTGGAAGCAGTCAGATCTGGGAGATGGATGCAGACGGATCTAATCGCAAGCAGCTCACCAATTATGATGGCGACATTGAGGGTTTTGCCTTCTCACCAGACGAGAGCAAGGTGCTGTTTGTGAGTCAGGTAAAAACGGTGGCCAGCACAGCAGACAAATATCCTGACCTGCCTAAAGCTTCTGGTCGTATCATTACCGACTTGATGTACAAACATTGGGACGAATGGGTGACTACTGCTCCCCACCCCTTTGTGGCTGACTTCAACAACGGTCTTGAGAACGTTACTGATATTCTGGAGGGCGAACCTTACGAGAGTCCGATGAAGCCTTTCGGAGGCATGGAGCAGTTGGCGTGGAGTCCTGACGGCAAGCAGATTGCCTATACCTGTCGCAAGAAAACGGGATTGGAGTATGCTATCTCTACCAACTCTGACATCTTTATCTATGACCTTGCTACCAAGCAAACCAGAAATATCTGTCCTGAAATCATGGGTTATGACACCAATCCACAGTACTCTCCTGACGGTCAGTACATCGCTTGGCAGAGTATGGAGCATGATGGCTATGAGAGCGACCAGAACCGTCTGTTTATCATGAATCTGCAAACGGGCGAGAAACGTTTCGTGAGCAAGGCTTTTGAGAGCAATGTGGATGAGTTTATCTGGGACAACAACTCTAAGGGTTTCTACTTCACTGGTGTATGGCACGGACAAACTCATATATATAATATAGACATCGCCAATGGCGACAAGTTGACAAAGCTGACTGAGGGTGACTACGATTTTGGCACACTGGCTCTTTGTGGCGACAAGTTGTTGACCAAGCGTCATAGTATGATGATGGGCGACGAAATCTATCAGCTGGATAAAGTACGTCCAGGAGAGGCTTTTGCTGAAGTGAAACAGATGACTTTCGAGAACCAAGCTATCTACGACCAATTGGAAATGGGTAAGGTGGAAGGTCGTTGGGTAAAGACTACCGACAACAAGGACATGCTGGTGTGGGTGATCTATCCTCCACAGTTTGACCCCAACAAGAAATATCCTACTCTGCTGTTCTGCGAGGGTGGTCCTCAAAGCCCTGTAAGCCAGTTCTGGAGCTACCGCTGGAACTTCCAGATGATGGCTGCTAACGACTATATCATTGTGGCTCCTAACCGTCGTGGTTTGCCTGGTTTTGGCAACGAGTGGAACGAGGCTATCAGCGGTGACTATATGGGTCAGTGCATGAAGGACTACCTCACGGCAATTGACGAAGTGGCGAAGGAGCCTTATGTGGATGCCGACCACCTGGGTTGTGTGGGCGCATCGTTTGGTGGTTTCTCTGTCTATTGGCTGGCAGGCAACCACAACAAGCGCTTCAAGGCCTTTATCGCCCACGATGGCATCTTCAATATCGATATGCAGTATCTCGAGACAGAAGAGAAGTGGTTTGTCAATTGGGACCTCGGTGGCCCTTACTGGGACAAGCAGAACAAGGTGGCACAGAAGACTTATGCCAGTTCACCTCACCTCTTCATCGACAAGTGGGACACTCCTATCCTCTGTATTCACGGTGAACGCGATTATCGCATTCTGGCCAATCAGGCTATGTCGGCTTTCGATGCTGCCATCATGCGTGGCGTGCCTGCTGAGTTGTTGATCTATCCAGATGAGAATCACTGGGTATTGAAACCTCAGAATGGTATCTTGTGGCAACGTACGTTCTTCGAATGGTTAGATAAATGGTTGAAATAACAACAATAAAGGGCTGCAGAAATGCAGCCCTTCATT
>OMSH01000301.1 GCA_900313715.1 uncultured Prevotellaceae bacterium | reverse complement strand
TGGGTTACGTTCAAAATAACTAAATATTCTTTCTTGTACCATAATCAATCTGTTATCAATTGCCAAGGTCTAATTTGTTGGACTCAGGGACAACTTCAAAGATTTCCTCCAGTTCCCCTGACAACTCCTTAACCGTCTTTGTTTTCTTAAAATGTTTCAGAGATGGTATTTTAACCCATCGCTCATCGTCATCTATATAGCTACAGCCTTCCAGCAAATCAAAGAGTTCTTTTGCATACTTCTTTGTCTTGCATTCAAACTGTATTTTGATCTCATGGTATTGGCAGAAACCAATCCATAATGTACACTGATCTCGCTCCTGCTTAAGCCATATATCGTTACCAAAGCAATCTCCGTACTGTTGATACATATTGAGCTGATTGGCATCGTAATACTCGAAGCCGTAGTTCAAAGCAATGGTATTCGCTATCTTTGCCCTTTCTGTATCAAGTGCAACTTTCGCAAACTGCTTTCTAGGAACAGCAAACATAATATGACCTTCGTACCAATATACTCTAAGTACTGATTTGCCACGAGCTTCCTCCGCTGATACCCAGTCATACAACTTTATATCATGTCGGATCCTGTCAACAGCCATATTGCAGTACTCTTTGTCTATTTCATTTGCTCCATACCAAGGTGTAAACTCACCTGCGGTCTCAATGTAGTCAGCAAGTCCTTCTTTGACTTCTGTATCATTATCACTTTCGAGAACATCTGAAAGCATCTGCCTTACTTCATTATTCGAAGCTAAGATGTTCTTCAAATACTTATTCGTTTCTGCTCTTTCCGTGATAAAACGATCTCTTAAATCTTGCCAAGTAACGAATTGACTTGCAATAGCCCGAATTAATAGATGGTCTTCACGGTATAAAGGTGAGATACCTGACTCATCAAACATGTTCTTGGCCAGACTTAAACTATGCTGGTAGTCCTCCAGAGACATGTCTTCTCTATAGAAGAACATTACCATGCCCCTGAAGAATGGATGTTGTTCTGCATCAACGAATTCAGGCAACCAGTCCATATTGTCTGCAATACAGGATGCTTTTTGTACTTCTTCGAGTAAGGCTCTATTTTCTCTTTCGTCCGTATTGTCTTCTTTCCACTGTGAAAGGGCATAGAAGAAGGTGGCTCCTTCAGACATCCTTCGTGCTATACTATGAATGACGGCAGAGAACTTCCTGATTAATGAAGATACTGGAGTTAGACTGTCAATATTCGTGTTTTCAATAACATTCCATACAATGCGCATCCATTGCTTGAAAGTATCTACATCGAATGTCTCAAAAGCTTCAATAAATTCAATGACAGCACCAAACACAATTAATTTGGTATGGGTCATCTTTGAATTGATGTTGCTGTAGAAATCGTCACCATCGTCCTGAGAGAGCTTTTCCCAAGATGGAACCATCATTTCATATATGTTCTTTTGGGCATCCTTATAGTCATACTCATAGAAATCGTCAAGAACCTTATCGAGTGTCAGCACATACTCTGGATGACTATTCAATATCTGCTCAAATTCCTGGAATCCAAGGTACTCATTAGTTTCTGCACGATTCTCAGCTTCTGTATACATCTTCCTTAGAGTAACATCTTGACGCATATCCCTGTCATTGACAATGTCCTTTGTCGAGATGATGTACTTGCAGGCGAAGAAACGAGAGAAGAAACTCATATATGAGGCATCGAAATTCTCATAACCTTTCTTCCAGAAGATATCGATCCATTTTGCATCCAGCTTAACGGAGAAATTGAAATGGAACTCAACCTGTTCACTACTGTCTTTCCTATATAATGGAACCAGCTTTTTAAATGGTTCATAGTCCTTGTCACCAATAAAGTTTGTCAAGTCGGCCTTGAAATTTTCAAAAGGACTAAGCTGTAAACCACGGGCATTCATCTTGATATACAACTCCTCTGAGAGGTTGAAGAAGCCTAATGACTTAACATAAAACTGTATATTCCCAAGTTTTGGGAAGAGATTGTCGCTTTCTTGGTTGTTGTAACGCTCATGGATGGCATCAAGCATGGTTAGCATGGCTGTGATGGTGCTATCCCTGTCAAACGATTTGAAATACCATTTAGCTTGTCTGATGACCTTGGAAGGTGCCTGTTCAGATAAATCAATCCGATAGGACGCTAATTTATGGCAAAATACTGTCGAGGTGGATCTTGTCTCATATACGAACCGATTCAATGCGTCACGAACTTCCTTATCTGAATCATCTGCTTCTGTCAATTCCCGATTGGCTATATACCAATAAACCAGGAACAATGTAGTCATGCGCTGTTGTCCGTCTAACAGCTCCATCACATATTCATCATTAGATGGACGTACTATGCCGTAGATGAAGTTGAAGTCAAATATTTCGTCAGTCTTGAAATTGGCGAACATTTCATTGAGCAGCGTATTACGGACGTAGGTACATACTCCATCAAGCCTTCCTTGGGCATAAGGACGCTGGATTTTAGGAATGACAACCTGACTGATTCTTACCTTTGTATCTTTGTTCAGGTCAAGCTCTTTCTTATAGATGTCTATAAAGGTATATCTCTCATTCATGATTCTTCCTCCTCATTTTTAATGTAGTTGATAATAACATTATAGACATATCTGTGATAGGCATCTATGTCATCTTTTGTCCAAAGCGAACGATTTGTTCCTTTTTGATCGAAGAATTT
>OMSH01000302.1 GCA_900313715.1 uncultured Prevotellaceae bacterium | reverse complement strand
TGTTGTCAACATCGGTTTCAAGAGCGATGGTGTCATCCCCATGAGCGAGTTCCGCTACAACCCTGACCTGAAGGTTGGTGATACCGTTGAGGTTTACATCGAGAACCAGGAGGACAAGAAGGGTCAGCTGGTCCTGAGTCACAAGAAGGCTCGTGCAAGCCGTAGCTGGGACCGCGTAAACGAGGCACTGAACAACGAGGAAATTATCCAGGGTTACGTTAAGTGCCGCACAAAGGGCGGTATGATTGTTGACGTATTTGGTATCGAGGCATTCCTGCCTGGCAGCCAGATTGACGTTAAGCCCATCCGCGACTACGATATCTTCGTAGGCAAGACTATGGAGTTCAAGGTTGTCAAGATCAACCAGGAATACCGCAATGTCGTTGTCAGCCACAAGGCTCTGATTGAGGCAGAGCTGGAGCAGCAGAAGCAGGAGATTATCTCCAAACTGGAGAAGGGTCAGGTACTGGAGGGTACTGTCAAGAACATCACTTCGTATGGTGTGTTTATTGACCTTGGCGGTGTTGACGGTCTGATTCACATCACTGACCTGAGCTGGGGCCGTGTAAGCGATCCTCATGAGGTTGTTGAGCTTGACCAGAAGATAAATGTAGTAATCTTAGACTTCGACGAAGAGAAACGTCGTATCGCTTTGGGTCTGAAGCAGCTTACTCCACATCCATGGGATGCACTGGATAAGGAATTGAAGGTAGGTGACCACGTAAAGGGTAAGGTAGTAGTAATGGCCGACTATGGTGCATTCGTTGAGATCGCTCCTGGAGTTGAAGGTCTGATCCACGTTTCTGAGATGTCATGGAGCCAGCACCTGCGTAGTGCTCAGGACTTTCTGAAGGTAGGTGATGAGGTAGAGGCTGTAATCCTGACCTTGGATCGCGATGAGCGTAAGATGTCTTTGGGTATTAAGCAGCTGAAGTCTGATCCATGGGAGAACATCGAAGAAAGATATCCTGTTGGTTCACAGCATAAGGCAAAGGTTCGCAACTTCACCAACTTTGGAGTGTTCGTTGAAATCGAAGAAGGCGTTGATGGTTTGATTCACATCTCTGACCTGTCATGGACCAAGAAGGTAAAGCATCCTTCAGAGTTTACTCAGATTGGTGCAGAAATTGATGTTGTTGTATTGGAAATCGATAAGGAGAACCGTCGTCTGAGTCTTGGTCACAAGCAGTTGGAAGAGAATCCTTGGGATGCATTTGCAAGCGTATTCACTGAAGGTGCTGTGTTTGAGGGAACTATCACTGAGATGTTAGATAAGGGGGCTGTTGTTGCTCTGCCTCATGGCGTTGAGGGCTTCGTTACTCCTAAGCACTTAGTAAAGCAGGATGGTACTCAGGCTCAAGTAAATGAGACTCTTCCATTCAAGGTAATTGAGTTCAATAAGGATACTCGTCGCATTTTCCTGTCTCACAGCCGTACTTATGAAGATCAGGTTCGTGAGGAAAGAACTGAACAGCGTCGTGCTTCTCGTAAGAACAATACTTCTAAGCGTGAAGAGACTCCAGCTATTCAGAACCAGGCAGCATCAACCACTTTGGGTGATATCGATGCACTGGCTGCATTGAAGGCTAAGATGTCAAAGGGTAGCAAGTAATAATTAGTTACCTTAATATATAAAAGGTGTCTGCATATTTTGCAGGCACCTTTTTTATTGCTATTTTTGTTGGCAGAACAAATTGATATAATATGGAAAAGTTTGAACTGACAATATTGGGATGTGGATCAGCAAAACCTACAACTAGACATTTTCCCTCATCGCAAGTGCTGAATGTGCGTGATAAGCTCTTCATGATTGATTGTGGAGAGGGAACGCAATTACAGTATTGCAGAAACAAACTTTCTTTTAACCGTCTAAACCATATCTTCATTTCTCATCTTCACGGTGACCATATGTTCGGATTGCCAGGTTTAATATCTACCTTTAACCTCTTGAACCGTACGGCAGAGTTGCATGTACATAGTCCAAAAGGGTTGGAACTGATGTTGAAGCCCATGATGGAGTATTGTAATTTCGATATGAGTTACCAGGTGTTTTTCCATGAGTTTGATACTAATCAGTCTGCTGTTATTTTTGAAGACCGTACCCTTACGGTTACTACCATACCTTTAAAACATCGTGTGCCTACCTGTGGTTTCCTTTTCAAAGAAAAAGAAGGCTTACGCCATATTTGTCGCGAAAAGATTGATGCCTATGAGATTCCCATTGCTTACATTAATATTATTAAGGCTGGTGCAGATTTTATCCTACCAAATGGTGAGGTGATAGCTAATGAAAAACTTACCACTCCAGCCTCAAGAGCACATAGTTATGCCTATTGCTCCGATACGATGTTTCATCCTCAAATAGTGGAACAAGTGAGAGGTGTTGACTTGTTGTATCATGAAGCTACATATGCAGCCGAGCATGAGGCTAAGGCTCAATTGCATTTTCATAGTACCACCCTTCAGGCAGCTCAGATAGCGAAAGAAGCACAAGTGAGACAGTTGGTGATAGGCCATTTCTCAGCACGTTACGATGATGAGAACATTTTGTTGGAGGAGGCCAAATCCATATTCCCCAATACCACTTTAGCGAAAGAGGATCAAAAGGTTTTAGTAGAAGATTAAACTTTTTCCTTTTTCCATAGTCTAATGAATAAAGAATGTAATAATAACATATGAGTGCAAGATTCGATGAAGAAAATGTGCTGAGGATGCTGCAAGAAGACGATGCCATGCAACGCAGGGCATTCGGCATGATTGTTGAGGAGTATGGCAAGCCATTATACTGGCAGATACGTCGTCTGGTACTAAATCATGACGATGCTAACGATGTGTTGCAAGAGACATTTATCCAGGCGTGGAATAATATTGATTATTTTCGAGGCGAGTCAAAATTGTCAACATGGCTTTATCGCATCGCCATTAATCAGAGTCTGACCTTCTTGAACAAGCAGAAGGCGCAGCAAAGTGTGTCGATGGATGATGAAGAGGTGAGTGTGGCCAACCAATTGGAAGGTGATCCATACTTTGATGGTGACAAGGCACAACGTTTACTGCAGCAAGCTCTTACTACATTGCCGGAAAAGCAAAGATTGGTGTTTAACCTTCGCTATTTCGATGAGCTAACCTATACAGAGATATCTGAGATTATTGGCTCTACAGTAGGGGCGTTGAAAGCTGATTATCACTTGGCTGTGAAGAAAATCTCAAAATATTTTGAGGTAACTGATTAAACCATTTGAAATTAATAATGTCTAACAAATAGAAAACAATAGAAGCCATGAAAGAAGAAGATCTGTTGATACACAAGGTGGGGAAAAGCAACCCCTTCACAGTGCCAGAAGGCTATTTTGAAGACCTTACCAACCGTGTGATGGATAACTTGCCTGAAAAGCCGATACCTGAGTACAAGGTCAAACCGCTTACTTGGTGGGATAAGGCTAAACCCAGTGTTTATCTGGCAGCTATGTTTGCAGGTGCAGCTATCATTATTAAGGTGTTGGGCTATATGCATGCCAATAATCCTGATGTGATTGCCGCAGAAGAAGAACAATACGAGACTGAAATGGTGCAGAATATGGTGGATGCCATGCAGATGGATGACTATTCTTTATATTTGTATTTGTCTGATGCAGAGTAACTTTATTATAAACACATTTGAATTATGAAAAGACTGTTATTATTATTGACATTGGTGGTGGCTATAGCATCACTAAACGCACAAGAAACACGACGTCGTGAAAGAATGACGGCTGAACAGTTCCAGGCAAGACAACAGGAGTATCTTACTAAGGCCGCGGAACTGACTGAGCAGGAGGCGAAGGACTTCTTTCCTCTGTATTTTGAAATGAAGCAGAAACAAAAGACCATGCAGGATGAAGCATGGAAACTATTCCGCGAGGGTAGAGATAACAGTGCCAAGGAGGGCAGCTATAAGGAGATTAATGATGCATTTACTGAGTCTCAATTGAACTCAGCTCGCTTGGAGAAAGAATATCTTGAGAAATTCCGTAAGGTGCTTCCCGACAAGAAGATATTCCTCATTCGCAGTGCAGAGATGGGCTTCCGCACCAATATGGTTAGAGATATGTGGCGCCCTCGTGGTGAAGGTGGTGGAGTCCCCAATAGAGACAGACAACACAGACACAAGCCAGAATATAATAAGTAGTGAGTGATTGTTTTAAGGGTAAGCCGTTTCAATATTGAGACGGCTTCTTTTTTATTTTTCCAACGGATATGATTAATCAAAAATCATTTATTGTTATTATATTTGCAAAACTAAATTAGATGAAAATAATATAATATGAACAAAGTAGTTTTAATAACAGGTGCAACGAGTGGCATAGGACTGGCTTGTGCAAGAAAGTTTGCAGCTAATGGTGATAAGCTGATTCTAACAGGAAGGAACGAACAGCGACTTACTGCAATTCAAAAAGAGTTGGAGAATAAAGGTACACAAGTACTTACATTAGTTTTTGATGTACGAGATAGTGATGCTGCTAAGAAACACATAGCAGATTTGTCCGCTGATTGGCAGACGATAGATGTGTTGATAAATAACGCAGGTTTAGCACTTGGTTTGGATCCAGAATATGATGGTAATCCTGACGATTGGGAGACCATGATTGATACTAATATCAAAGGACTGTTGACGATGACTCGCCTTGTAGTACCTGGTATGGTGAAACGAAACCGTGGACACATCATTAATGTAGGCTCTGTAGCTGGAGATGCTGCCTATGCGGGTGGCAATGTGTATTGTGCTACAAAGGCTGCAGTGAAAGTTCTTTCAGATGGATTGCGCATTGATGTGGCAAATACGGCCATTCGTGTAACCAACCTTAAACCTGGACTCGTGGAAACCAATTTCAGCAACACGCGCTTTCATGGTGATGCAGACCGTGCAGCTAATGTTTATAAAGGCATTAAGCCGTTGACAGGTGACGATATTGCTGATGTGGCAGTCTATGCGGCCAATGCTCCAGAACATGTACAGATAGCTGAGGTGTTGATTCTGGCTACCCATCAAGCCAGTGGAAGTGTGATAGTAAGAAAGTAGTTTGTCCTAAATAAATACAATTATGAAAAAAGTCTTGTTATCCATGTTGGTTATAACATTAACAATGCCGATGTTTAGCCAGTCAAATGTGTTTAATGCACAGATTACAGAAAAAGGATTCCAGAATCCTGTGATTCCTGGTTATTACCCAGATCCCAGTGTGTGCAGAGTGGGAGATGATTTTTACCTGGTATGTAGTTCGTTTCAATTTTTCCCTGGAGTACCTGTATTCCATAGCAAAGACCTGATTCACTGGGAGCAGATAGGCAATGTGCTAGATCGTCCTTCTCAGGTGGATTTAAGCAGGGGAGGTGCCAGCAGCGGTATTTTTGCGCCCACCATCCGCTATCACGAGGGCAAGTTCTACATGATCACCACTAATATCAACAGGATGTTTACTGGTAAAGCTGGTAATTTCATTGTGACTGCTGACAATCCTGCTGGTCCTTGGAGTGAGCCCGTGTTCATTGAAGGTGTGAATGGCATTGACCCATCTTTATATTGGGAGGATGACAAGATGTATCTTTGTTGGAGTGCCATGAACCATATTGCTTTGACTGAGCTTGATCCTGTTACATATCAGATGATAGGAAAGCCAAGAAATGTGTGGGATGGTGATGGTGACAGCAGTCCTGAAGGGCCACATATCTATAAGAAAGACGGTTATTACTACTTGTTGATTGCCGAAGGTGGCACAGAGATGGGACATAAGGTGAACATTGCCCGTAGCCGTAATATAGAAGGTCCTTATACCAGCAACCCAGCTAATCCTATTTTGACTCAGAAACGCAAAGATTCCGTTTCAAGTGTATTGCAAGGTACTGGTCATCCAGATTTGATTCAAGCATCAGATGGTTCCTGGTGGATGGTCTATTTGGGCTTCCGCGACACTGTAGGTAAAATGCATCACCTGTTAGGTCGTGAAACTTGCCTTGCTCCTGTACGTTGGGATGATGAAGCGTGGCCTGTGGTAAATGGTAAAGGTTGGGTAGATATTGATATGAGTCATGTTAAAACATTACCTCAAGTGCTTATGTCACAATCTTCTAATTATGTAGATTTCAAGCAGGGGAAGAAGTTGGGATTTGAGTGGATTTATACCAATAATCCTGTACAGGAAAACTATGTATATGCCAATAATCAACTACAGTTGAAGGCTACTACTGTGAAACTGGATGACTCTAATAAGACACCCACTTTCGTGGCTCGCCGTCAGACCGATGTTAACTGTACTGTCACGACCAGTATGGCGTTGAAAAATGCCAAAGCAGGCGATAGGGCAGGCTTGACAGTGTATATGGAGAGTCGTGGCCATTACGATGTGGCATTGGTTGGCTCTGCCGATGGCAGTCAGCAGATAGAGTTGAGTTATCGTTTGGGCAGTTTGAAGCATGTGGCTAAGACAGTGAAGCTGAATACCAATGGGACTGTACAGTTCAAGATTGATGTCACCAACGATTTCTATGCCTTCTCTTACAGCATCGACGGCAAGAAGTTTGAACCATTGGGCAAGATGGACAGCTTCTTTCTCTCTACCGAGACTTTAGGAGGCTTTACGGGCATGTTGTTCGGTTGGTTTGCTGAAGGAGATGAGGGTACCAATGCTATAGCAGTCATCGACTGGTTCGATTACAAGCCTGGTGCACCTTACAAAGCAGTCTCGCTTTATCCAACAGAATAATCATCATTGTTCAACTTAAATATAAACAATTATCTCCCGTAATTTTACGGGAGATAATTTATTTATTGTTGTTTAGCTGCAAACGCCTTTCCGGGCTGAACACATGGCCCTACTACTTCTCCTGTACGAAGGTACTGGAAGCGTGGCTCAAAAAGGATAGGTTTCAGCTTGCTGTAATCTACTTTCTGCTTCTCGTCCAAAAACTCTTCTTTAACAAAGGTGTTCATCACCTTGCATATCAAAAGGTGCATGCCGTTGTCGGCATAGGTGTCGAGAAGTTCGCATTCCATTGTGACAGGTGCCTCATCGGGTATGGGGGCACCGAGCTCTCCTTTGGTCCATGGGAACACCTGGCTTTTATCAACTTTGCTGCCACTGACGATGCCTACATAGTCAGCACGTTGTAGTATGTTGTCATCCACTAAACTAATGCTCAGTACTTTGTGCTCGTTAATACCCTTGCAGGTCTCATGAGAAGGTGTAACACTCAGGGTTACGATATTGGCATCACCGATACCTACCCAAGCTACCTCAAACCAGTTGGGCTTAGCATTGACCATAGCGCCCACCACCACAATTGGGGTAGGAAAGGCTGCATTATATGCTCCGATATTTTTCTTCATAATAGTATGTGTTTAGAAAGTAAAAGTTAACCCATGACGGGTTAACCTTTACTTATATTGGGAAATAATGATTATTACTTAACCAGACCGCTGTTATTCAGGAAGTCGGCGCTTGCCTTGATACGATCGAACTGGATACCACTGCGAGTGTCTTCGATTTCTACGAAGAAATACTTGTGGTTGTGGCTGTAAAATGCTTCGAAAATCTTTGGGAAGTTCATCATACCGCTATCACCCAAGATCAGACGATCCTTGATGTGCAACATTTGGATACGGTCAGCATACTTGTTGATCCACTCTACAGGATCCTGACCACCCATAACAGTCCAATAAACGTCAAGCTCGAAGATTACCTTGCTTGGGTCGGTGCTCTCGATGAAGATCTCCTCAACAGTCTTAGGCATTGGCTGTCCCTCTTCAGGACGGAAACCACGAATAGCGAAACTGATAGGTTCTGTGCCACCAGGAACCAATTTATTGAACTCATAGTTGTGGTTGTGATAGCCAAACTGAATACCTGCCGCTTTGGTAATTTCACCAGCTGCATTGAATACCTCACCTACAAACTGAGCGTCTTCAGCGCTGTTGCAGTTAGGCAAACCTGGCTGCACCATGTACTGCAGACCGAGAGGCTGGTGATCTTCAGTGGCCTTTTTCCAAAAGTCCTTAATCTGCTCGAAATTGTCCTTTGAGTAGTCGCGTACAGGTGGGTTCAGGTGTGAACTCACGATTTCTATACCTGCATCGTCAGCCATCTGCTTGAACTCTGCCATAGTAGCCTGGCCAATCTTACCGTCACGATAACCTGCCAGCTCGATATAGCTGTAACCACTTTCCTTTACTTTCTTCAGACCTTCTGCCAAACCGTTAGCTGATAGTTCAGGACCCAGTGAATAAATCTGCAAGCCCAACGGACCGCCACCCTTAGGGGCTGCTTCAGCTTTTGCGCAATTGCTAAACAGAGCACCCAATGTCAGTAAGGATGCTCCCTTCAAAAATTCTCTTCTGTTTGCCATAATTTAATATTAATGAGGTTAATAAATTCTTTGTTTTGTTGCATATAGGTAATTTCAACTTCGCCTATGCGGTGTAAAATTAGTGAAAAACTTATAATACTGCTATTATTTAACGAATATTATGATAATTATATATCATATCAATATACTAAAGCGTGTATTATTAATGTCTATTTCAATATATGCTTTATTCTGTCCAGCTCTCCATCACAAGGAGCAGGCTGAATGCCCAGTATGTGACAGATTAGTGGATAGATATCCACATTCTCAAACTGTCGGGCTATGTAGCCTTGCTTAAAGGCAGGACCCACAGCACGGAAGATGGCATGCATATAGGGGTCAGTAGGGTCAAATCCATGAGCACCATATCCACCACGAGGCGTATTTCTGAATTCCCAGCCCATATCAGGTGCCACTACGATATCACCTATGCGATTACTTGTGCCATAATGCAAATATGCAGGTATCTCTTCCTTTTTCCATACAGATAGGTGAGGAATACCCTTCAGTGTATTATAGATTGTCTCTCGGTATTCAGGCTTGGTAAAGATAGAAGTAGGAATGCCAATAATCATATGTTCATACCATTCTGTCTTTAAGTAATCATCAGGATTTACTACTCTGCTTGGATGCACAGAAGCCATACCGTGATCAGCCAGCACGATGAAGTTGATTTTGTTGGCTATAGGCAATTGCATCAAACCGTCATATAGCTTTCCCACCGATTCATCGACAAGTTTCGCAGCCTTGCATGCCTCTTCGCTATTGGGACCAAAGGTGTGTTCTGTATGGTCTGGTTCATCGAGATACAACAAGATGAGGTGGGGGCGCTCCGGCTCAGGCAGTTGCAGGTATTCCAAAGCCTTGTGTACTCGCTCTTCGTAAGATATTAACGGCTTGCCGTAGTCATACCAGAAAGAAGCGTGACTATTGTCATCATTCAGGTCGCTACCCACCCAGTAGATGGTAGCCGCTTTCACCCCCTGCCGTTCAGCAGTTCGCCAGATAGGTTCGCCCAAGAAGAAACGAGGGTCTTTACCTGTCAACTTATCGCTTGATGCGTAGGTTAGTTGCAGGTCAGGATCCCAGAACGAGTTGTTCACTATGCCATGATGGTCGGGATAGAGTCCAGTAGCTATTGCATAATGGTTGGGAAAAGTAGAAGCAGGATAGGATGGTTGCATATCCGACTGTATCCCCTCCTTTGCCAACCTGTCCATTGTTGGGGTTTCATAGATGATGGGAAAATCCCAACGAAAACCATCGCAAGAAACGATAACGGTATAGACGTCTTGCGCTTTAACAACTAAAACTAATAAACAAATTATCAGTGTAGTTATATACCTTTTCATAAAGTATAAGTTTATTTCCTGATTTTGGTATGATTCATGTTTGGCTCTTTGATGACAGGCTTGTTGCCACCAGCACGTTTCACCAAGTCTTCAAACAATTTTATCCATTGCTTGTCTCCTTGCTGAGCAAAATATTCAGGATGCCACTGAACACCTAAGATGTTGTATTTGGGGAATCCCTCAATAGCTTCAATCACACCATCGGGAGCTGTAGCCACCACCTTAAAATCGGGCGCAACATCCTTCACCGCCTGATGATGGGATGAGTTGACAGCCAACTGTTCCTGTTGCATGATTTCATACAAGTGCGAGTTTTTATCAACATTTACATGATGGATAGGTATAGTGCCACTTGAACGTTGTCCATGTTGAACCACAGGGCGGTTAGGGAACTGTGAAGGGATGTCTTGGTACAGAGTGCCTCCAAACGTGACATTGGTAAGCTGTTCACCTCGGCAGATGCTTAACACAGGCTTGTTTAGCTTCACCGCAGTTTGTAACAACCATCTGTCACTGAGGTCTCTTTCATAGTTCACACCACCTAATGCGCCTACTGGCTCCTCACCATAGAAGAAAGGATGAACATCCTCACCACCGCTGAGGATAAGAGCGTCAACCTTGTTCATAACCTCAGCTGCCGCTAATGAATCTTTTGCCAAAGGTATTAAAACAGGTATGCCTCCGGCATTTACTACTGCGTCCACATAAGTGAATCGCACACTTGCAGTATTATCACTTGCACTGTAACCAGTACTAATGCCAATTAATGGCTTCTGTGCCATTGCACCTATGCTAATTATTAGCAGCGCTATACTCCAAATAGTTCTTTTCATTGTAGTTAATTAATTATTATGCAAAACTGTGGATAAGCAAAAGACAAAAGAATTTGTTTGATTTGTCAAGCGTAAGCAGTTTCGCAATACTTCGTTCTGCAAATATAGGAAATCCTTTCGGTTTTTTTGCTTTTATTTCTATTATTTGTAACTTTATCGCCAATTAACATAATACGTCTTGTTTTTATGGGAAAAAAAATAGTAACTATGGGTGAGATTATGCTCAGGCTTTCTACACCAGGCAACACCCGTTTTGTTCAGTCGGATGCCTTCGATGTTGTATATGGAGGTGGTGAGGCCAATGTGGCCGTTAGTTGTGCCAACTATGGCCATGATGCCTATTTCGTGACCAAATTACCAGAGCATGAGATAGGTCAGGCAGCTGTCAACTCCCTGCGCAAGTTGGGTGTCAAGACAGACTATATAGCCCGTGGGGGCGACCGTGTGGGTATCTATTACCTCGAAACAGGTGCTTCCATGCGCCCCAGTAAGGTAATATATGACCGTGCTCATTCTGCTATGGCAGAGGCAGATCCTGCTGATTTTGATTTTGATTACATCATGAGAGGTACCGATTGGTTCCATTGGTCAGGTATTACCCCTGCCATCAGCGATAAAGCAGCTCTGTTGGTGAAGCTGGCTTGCGAGGCAGCTAAACGCAACAACGTAACCGTTTCCTGTGACCTGAATTTCCGCAAGAAACTATGGACAAAGGAGAAAGCTCAGAGCGTGATGAAACCCCTGATGCAATATGTGGATGTGTGTATTGGCAATGAAGAAGATGCCGAACTTTGTTTGGGTTTCAAGCCTCAGGCTGATGTGACGGGTGGAAAGACCGATGCTGCTGGTTATAAGGGTATCTTTGAGGCTATGGCGAAGGAGTTTGGATTCCAATATGTGGCTTCAACTTTGCGAGAGTCGTTCTCGGCTACGCATAATGGCTGGAAGGCAATGATCTATAACGGTAAGGAATTCTACGAGTCAAAACGCTATGACATTAACCCCATCATCGACCGAGTGGGAGGTGGCGATTCGTTCTCTGGAGGCTTGATTCATGGTTTGCTCACCAAGCCTACACAGGGTGATGCACTTGAATTTGCCGTAGCAGCTTCGGCGTTGAAACACACCATTCCTGGTGATGTGAATATGGTAAGTGTAGCTGAGGTAGAGGCTCTTGCCGGAGGCGATGCCTCTGGCCGAGTGCAAAGATAACTTTGGCTCATTATTGATGGAGCCTTCATGGATGTGTGTGTGTAGGCGACATTTTAGACCTGACGTCAGTTGCTGGGCATGTCCATGAAGCGAAATGGGGGAAAGACTCTTACAACATCAATAATTGGAAAGATAAAGGAAAAAGAAATAATAAAGAAAGAATAGAAAAAACGTAATTATAGAAACTATGAAGAAAGTTTTGTTTTTTATCTTCGGTTTGCTGGCAATGGCAGTACAGGCAAGAAACGTATCGTCTCTCAATCAAGAATGGCAATTCAGAAAAGGAACGTTCGGCGTTTGGGGTGTCTATCCTAATATTTATGTGCCGAAGGGGGAGAAGGTTGTAAACCTGCCTCATACTTATAATGACGAGGACTTTATGAACGATGGAGGTTACTATCGTGGTGAAGGTTCGTATATGAAAGAGATTGATGTGCCAGAGAGCTGGAAAGGCAAGCGCATCTTCGTTAAGTTCGAGGGAGCCGGTTCTGTAGCCAATGTGCAGGTAAACTGGGTGCAGGTGGGTGAGCATAAAGGAGCCTACAATGCCTTTACCTTCGAGCTGACCGACTATCTTACCTATGGTCAGAAGAATTATCTGTTGGTTACATGCGACAACAGTCACCGTTTTGATGTAGCTACCCTCAGTGGCGACTTCAATGTTTATGGTGGTCTGTATCGCGATGCGTGGCTCATCATTACCGATGATGTAGCTATTTCTCCGCTCTATTTCGGTTCTGACGGCTTACAGGTAACGCAGAAATTGCTGACGGCCGATCGTGGAGAAGTAAGTGCGGAGATTCGTCTTACCAGTAAAACGGGCTACCAGGATTGTGAAGTTGAGTTCCAGTTGGTAGATGCTAATGGTCAAGTAGTGATTAGCAAAACAAGCAACATCATCAACAACGATAAAGTGACCATCAATGCTGGTGTCAACAATCCTCATCTCTGGGATGGTATGGCTGACCCATATTTATATAAAGTAGTTGCCATCCTGAAGAAAGGAGGTAAGGAGATAGACCGTGTAGAAGACCAGTTTGGTTTCCGCAGCTTCTATGTGGATGAGAACAAGGGTTTCTTCCTGAACGGCAAACACCTCAAGTTGCGTGGTGTATCACGTCATCAGGACTGGGCAGGCATCGCTTCTGCCTTGACAAAGGAGAACCACATTACCGACTTGAACATCATTCAGGAGATGGGTGTTAATTCCCTTCGCTTGGCTCACTACCCACAGGCTCATTTCATGTTTGAGGAGGCCGACCGTCGTGGTTTCGTGGTGTGGGAAGAGATTCCGTTCATCACAGGCTATAATGCTTATAAG
>OMSH01000304.1 GCA_900313715.1 uncultured Prevotellaceae bacterium | reverse complement strand
TTCACAGTTATAGGTGTTCCGTGCATCTTGTTTATTCTGTATTGCTTGACACCTCAAGGCAGGAATTGGATGAAACAAAACAACCTGCTGTAATGTTAGACACATCAGGGACATTTCTCTTTGTGCAACAATAACCCTCAGCCCTGCTGCAATTCTGCGGCGGGGCTGAGTGCTTATATTCTTATGTCCTTACAGGACGTATGGCGGATGAGGTCTTTTTATCAACGATACTTCAATACTTATCGATACATAAATCTTGTTTTTCAAAAATATTATGTATATTTGGGCCGAATTGTTCGCCTGCTATGCACAAACATTGGGCATTGCACCAGTGCCATGTTGGGTTGCTAATAACAGCTTCTCATTCATTATGGAATGTAGCGTGCCAAAGCTGGAGATATTTAATTTTGATATGCACAATTAAATTATATGAAAAATGAAGACTGTTTCTAAAAAAAGTTGGGTTTACGTTGTTGCGGTAATATGCACAACAGTTTTGTTATCAGCGTGTTCTCCGTCGTTGTCGAACGAAGAGAGAAAAGTGATTGAGGATGAAATTCCAATGTACTTCTTTACAAATAATTTGAACATTACCCTCACCGCATACACCGCTTATATTGCAGAATGTGCTGCGCAGTATATCAATCAAATGGAGGAAGATATCAACGAACCAGAATATCATGTTGTTTTGGATATATTCAATATTGCAGTTGATAAAAAAGACAAGGAGCAAAACCTTGAAAAGCTGAAACAATACAAGGATTTCTGCATTGAGAAAACAAATCTCATGGAAAGGAATATCATACCAGACTTTACTAAGTTAGTGACTGAAGAATTGTCTGAGAATGGTATTGAAGCATTTATGAGTTGCAAAACACTGTTATCTTTCAGAGACTGCAAGGAAGTGAATGACAAGGGCTATATTGACATGAGCGAATGGGCAGATCACAACTGGTTGCCCTCGAGCATTAAAGCAGAAGATTATGATGCCTACCATAATGTTGTAGAGAACATTGAAGATGCATCAGCCAATCTGAGCGAATTATTTTTTGGGCCATACCAATTGCCTGAATTCAATGCAACGGCAGTTCTAGCGATGATGGTTTTTGTGGGTTACGAATTTGCCTCTGACATTCCTACCCCAGCTTATACATGGTATGACAAGGATGCTAAATGCTGGGAAATAGGTTTCTTCAATGACAAAGCGCTGGATGTTGTTTTCATCAAAAAAGATGGAAAAGTATCATACGAGATATTGAAGGAAGTACCTTATAATAACGATCATTTCTTAGACAAATAAAAACACAATAAGGACACACGTCTATTCAAATTTGTTTACCTTTGCATAATAAAATAATTCTACAAAATAGTTTGAATGATGAAACAGACAATCATCGCAATGTTTGCTGCAACAGTGCTCCTGCTCAGCATGGGCGCTTGCTCAGACAAGAATGACGCACCCGCCCTCCCCAGTCAGCAGGAGATGGAAAAGAGCCTTGTCGGCCTGTGGTACGAGGATTTCGAATATAAGGACGTGACCGAAGAAGGAAAGCCCTTTAACCGTGCATTGATTGCAGTGGAGACCAAAGCCGACCACACAGGCTACATAGCACTGGCTGTGTTTGATGACGTATTTAACGAGCCACTCGAGATTTACGGCGGTCCGAAGGATGCTCCCTTCACATGGCAGGTCACAGCCGAGGGGGATGTCATCCTGGCTGACCCAAAGACAGGCACTACCTATGCGCCGGCAATGACACGCAGTGAAAGTAATCCCAGCAGCTTTGTCGATATCAACCAGATTGAAATAAATTGTTCGCAGGAACGCATCACCTTCAGCAATACTTTCCATGAAGGTTCGCTTACCAAGGTTGAAAGCGACAAGAGCAGTCTGATTCAGAACTGGATGGCGAAGTCAACCCTACCCCGCCCCTGCATCACCGACAGCATTCCGGTGGAGCTTTTCCCCGACTATATGAACTATGTGTTCAACTACCCTTCGGTTGACCCCTACGGCAATCCCTACACACTCAGCGGTACCATTACGGTAGATAAGTCGATGATAAAGGACGACAAGCCCTTCAACGGCATTATGCTCTATAACCACTTTACGATCTATGCTACTACGCAGGCACCTTCGCGTGGAGCCATCGAGTTCCCGACCGGGGCTGCCTTTACCAACTTCATCATCGTGTCACCCGATTACTACGGTTTCGGTATCACCGAGAAAGAGCCTCAGGCCTATTGTATGTCGCAGGCCAACGGACGTGCCTCATTAGACGCCTACCTCGCTGCCAAGCGGTTGATAGAGGATTTTAAAGTAAAGAAAAACGATGACTTTATCATCGTAGGCTATTCAGAGGGTGGACAGACCACGATGGGAGTGTTACGTGAGATATCAGAAAACCATCCTGAGATAAAGGTGAAACGTGCCTTTGCCGGCGACGGTCCTTATGACATCAACTCGATGTTTGACAGCATCACCAAAGGCGAAACCGAGATGCCCAGCACCGTCTGCAACGTGCTCTATGCCTTCAACCACTTCTTCGGTCTGGGTTATGACATCCACGACTACCTGAAGGATCCTGTGGCCGAGAACTTCGATGAGTGGTTCCTCAGCAAGAAGTACAAGCGCAAGGCACTTGACGAGGAACTTATCAAGACCAAAAAGACGAGTGAACTCTGCACAGAGGCCGTTCTCGATGCCAACAGTCCCTTGTCGCGCCGCTTCAAAGAAGCTTTCAGCGCTGATGCCCTCACCAGCGGCTGGACGCCTCGCAGCGACTTCGACGTGATGCTTTTTCACGACACCTTAGACGATGTTGTGCCTGTGGATAACTTTTATGCCATGAGCAAGTTCCTCAAGGATAATGGCATCAAAACAGAGGAGTTTGTGGGTGAGTATAGCAAATCGACAATTGATTTCGGATTCACCAACCATGAGCTTGCAGCTCTCACCTTTTTCCTCAGAGTTATCGAGTGGATAAGAACGAACTATTAAAATAAAAAAGCACCCACAATCCTGTGGGTGCTGCTGTTTTATTAATGAACAAGCATCATCGTGTCAAGGCTTGAGGGTGAGCGTAGGACCTGCGCCGTTTTCTGCATTCATCAGGACAGATGCCACCATGCTGGAATCGAAGACAGTATATTTATAAGTAGGTATGAACTGTCCACGGTTGCCTTTTGACAGTTCAACATCTTCTATTCCTGAACAACCAACAATCTTGACGTTGAAATCTTTGTCGCCGCTATAGTCTTTCAGTGCATTCTCCCTTGCAACTGGAGTGGTGAAGGCACAATTCTCCACATAAATGTTAGCATAGACACCATAGCCAACACAATATCTAAAGTCATTACCATCGTAAAGGCTGTTGACTACATGTACTTTGCCAAAGCGAACACGCGGACAACGCTCAACACATCCCTCGCCCCACCAACAGCAGATAAAGGTGCAGTTGAGATGACCTTCGTCCAAATCGGCGGTGTTGTTGCTGTTGCCTATCAGGTTGCTGTTACAGTGTTTGTCGTTTTCACCACCCCCTGCCTTTGGCTCAATGAGATAACGGAAACGGGTCCAGCTGACACAGATGTTGTCAGAGCCTTCGACAATGTCAAAATTGCCGTCAATGCCGTCTTGTATGTCACAGTGGTCCACCCACACGTTTTTAGCTCCTATCAAAGAAATGTTGTCACTATAGTTGGCATCTATATCATAGGCACCAGGACCCAGCAGGGTAAGGTTACGGATGATGACATTATTGCTGTGATCCAGCAGGAAAATGCCGGCATTCACGTTACGGTTCAAGTTGCTGATGGTGGCGCCCGGGAGACCGATAATAGACTTGTTGGAACCCACAGAAATAATCTTGTCGAGCGTAATGCTGCCCT
>OMSH01000306.1 GCA_900313715.1 uncultured Prevotellaceae bacterium | reverse complement strand
TGTCAAGGATGGCGTCAGATATCTGATCCGCCACTTTGTCTGGGTGTCCTTCAGACACCGATTCAGATGTAAATAAGTATCCCATAATATTTTAGCATTTTTTAGTGTGGTTGCAAGCAATGCAAATCCATCCACCATATTAATAATATAGAGTATTTCGCGTGCAAAGTTAGTAATTTTTCTTTTCACGCGCTATACTCTACTTCTTATTTTTTTGTATGAGAGGCCTTTAGACTCATAGCAAAGCCAGAGTCGGGTAATAAGAGGCAAGCCTATGAAATAAGCATGCTCCAAGTTCTCAATTGTCACTTAACAGCTACGGCAGTTCCTTGATTTTTATATTCTTATAGAACACCTCGTGGCCGTGATCCTGCAAAAGTATAGGAGCATCAATGAAGTTGCCGAAGTTGGACCAGTTCTTATACTTGCTATAGGCTACAAGGGCATTCCACATTTGATTGTTGCGTTCATACTCCAAAAGCTTGGTACCGTTGAGCCAATGCTCTACATGATTGCCCTGCACGATGATAAGAGCGGTATTGAACTCGTCCTTGTTGAACGGCTTGTCATCAGACACAGGGATAAGGTCATAAAGGGCACCGAGTTTACGATTGCCTTTAACCCCTAATTTAGCATCAGGATGCAAGTCATCATCCAGAATCTGGAACTCACAGCCAATAGCAGAACCTGCTCCCTGATTAAGGTCTGTATTAACAAAATACTTGATGCCACTGTTAGCACCTGGGGTAATCTTGAAATCAACCTTCAGGATAAAATTACGGAACGTACGGGTGGTGACGATGTCACCGCCATTAGCTGATTCTTGTCCGTCACCAGGCAATACACGAAGAATACCGTTGGCTACCTCCCATCCTCCCTTGGGGAAGGTCTGCGCCTTGGCACTACGCCAACCATTGGTGGTTTTGCCGTCGAATAGCAGCAACCAGCCATCTCTGACTTCTGCTTTGGTTAATGTATTATCGTTAGGCTCAGCCTTGACTTGGGCTTGCATCGTGAGACAGCCCAAGATTGCTATTGCAAATAAAACTATTCTTTTCATAATATTATAAGTTATAGAAATATTCCCAACCTTTGCGTGGCAACGAGCCTGCCAGCATGGCGTTGGCGAACTGATTGTTAGTGAACTGCTTCAGGCGGGTGTCGAAATAAAGGTCGGCATTGAGACGTTGGGCGATGACGCCGAGACAGAACACCTGACTGAGCACACCGTTAATCTCGAAAGGCGAGCGTGTCTTTTCCTCACCACGTATGGCACGGAGGAAGTTGACATAGTGGTTAGAGGGACTCTTTGGCACTTCTGGCAAGAGGCCTTCCATCTCTTTGGCTCGCTTCTCGGGGATGATGGAGAGGGTGCTACCATGACTGCCTCCCTTGAAGATAAGGTCTTTAGTGTAGATAATCTTACCTGGATTGAGGTCGCTGTCGCGGTACTCGCCTTGGTTGGTAGCTGGGATGTTAGCAGCAAGTTCCGACTTACCAAAGCCTTCAGGCAATGGAGGCAGGTTATCCAATCCGTCATACCAGGTAACATCTACTGGTGGCATGTTGCCACGGGCCGCGAAGCGGAACAAAATGGTAGATGAATAGGGATAGAAATAATCGTTGTGCCCCTTTGCTCGTACCATCTTGATTTGATAAGGCAGACCTAAGTTGAGGAACTCGTGGACGGTATCGAGAATATGTGCACCCCAGTCGCCTAAAGCACCCATACCGAAGTCGTACCAGCAACGCCAGTTACCTTGGTGGAACTTCTCGTTATAGTCATGGTAAGGAACTGCACACAGCCAGGTATCCCAGTCCATGGTCTTAGGCATTGGGTCTGCAGGTGGGAAGCACTTGATATTGCTATCCCACTGATGCCATCGGCGCACATTATTCATGTGACCCACCACGGCAGTGACATCTTTGATGATGCCTGCTTCCTGCCATGCCTTGAACTGGAAATAGTTGCCCTCAGAGTGACCCTGGTTACCTACTTGTGTCACCAAATGCGGATTCTTGCTCGCTAACTGCATCATGAGTTCAGCTTCGAGGAAAGTGCGACTCATAGGCTTCTCTACATAGACGTGCTTGCCCTCAGAGAGCGCCAGCATGGCGATGGGGAAGTGAGAATGGTCAGGGGTGGCGATACAAACTGCCTCGAAGTCGTTGCCAGCCTTTTCAAACATCTCGCGAAAATCCTTGAAGCGTTTGGCCTGGGGATACATGTTCATGACCTTCTCGGTCTGCTTGTTGCCCATATCTACATCGCAAAGAGCAACAACCTCCACCATGCCTGTCTTGGCAAACTCATCGATGTCTTGCTCACCTCGGTTACCTATGCCAACATATGCTATCTTAACCTTGTCAAAATGGGATTGATGCACATAGTTACTCTTTGCCAACAAATCGGCACCATTGAAAGCTAATCCTGCGGAAAACAGAGATGCTGTTTTTAGGAAATCACGTCTTGTAGCCATAACGTATTAAATTTAAGATTATAATTTTTTGCGAATATAATGATAATTCTTTTAAATGAAAAGAATTAGAACTGAAAATATATAAAGGGTTGTATCTCTGCACTCTTCATCTGAATGACGAGGTAGATAACTGCCACCATGAGCAGCGCCTTGCCCACCAATGGCAACCAGGTGACAAAGCGTACACAGCCCCGTTCCCAACTATCTGGCAAAAAATGAAGGGCATAACCCAGGAGCATGAGGGCAAAAACAGCCCAGTAGCCAGCCACGAGTTGGGGGAATACCTGGGGTGAGAAATTGTGAATGATCTGACCCAGCATGTCGGTGGCGGAAGCAAAATCATGGTGACGGAAGAAAATCCAGCAGAAGCAGACAAAATGGAAGGTGACAAGCACGGCTAATAAGCGGCGTACGCCGTGGCTTTGATAGGTCTTGTTACGACCTAACAGGGTGCGATATGCTTTATGGATAGCTAATGCTATGCCATGCATCAATCCCCAGAAGATGAAATTCCAGGCGGCGCCATGCCACAAACCTCCCAGAAACATGGTGATGATGAGGTTGATATACTGACGCACCTTTCCCTTGCGGTTTCCTCCTAAGGAGATATAGAGGTAGTCACGCAACCAACTGGAAAGCGAGATGTGCCAGCGGCGCCAAAACTCTGTTACTGAGGCCGACTTATAAGGTGAGTTGAAATTGATATTGAAATGGAAGCCCAACAGCAGAGCGATACCGATAGCCATATCGCTATAACCCGAGAAGTCACAATAAATCTGCAAAGTATAGCCATAGACCGCCATGAGATTCTCAACACCAGAATAGAGCAGCGGATTGTCGAACACCCTATCGACAAAATTGACGCTGATATAGTCGGAGATGACGGTCTTCTTGAACAGACCTGCCATAATGAGGAAGAGGGCACGCCCCAGCATCTCGTCACTCACAAACAGGGGCATGCGTATCTGTGGGATGAAATCCTTGGCACGAACAATGGGGCCTGCCACCAACTGAGGAAAGAACGACACATAGAAAGCGTAATCGAGCAGGTTATCCAAGGGCTTTATCTCTCGCCGATAGACATCGATGGTGTAACTGAGAGACTGGAACGTGAAGAATGAGATGCCCACAGGCAAAAAAATGTCAAATGGCTGGAAATGTCCGCCTATGAGCGAAGCAATCATCTCTCCAAAAAAATTGGTGTATTTAAAATAGCACAACAAACCAAGGTCGATAAAAAGGCTGAGAGTTACAAGCCACTTACGCCCTACCCTATTCTTGGTCTTTTCCATCCATTGGGCAATGAGGAAGTCGCTGACTGTAACAATGGCCAACAAGAAGAAATAGGTGCCGCTGCTCTTGTAGTAAAAATAGTAGGAGAAGAGCAATACGAACAATAAACGTGCTGTGGTGCGTTCCCGCAACAACAGATAGATGCAGAAGAAGCCAGCAAAGAGCCACAAAAACAGACCACTACTGAATAGCATAGGCTCGGCGGCATGATAAGTGAGTATGTCTTTAACGGTATCCCACATAGTCGTTATATGCCTTTATAATAGCTTGATAGAGCAGTTGCCCTTGAAAAACATAGCCCTCTGCGGTATAATGTACATGGTCAGGACGCATCATCTTGGCGCTCTGCCAATTGAGACAAGCTCTGCGAGCACCGCCCACGATGGTGAACATGTCCCATACGGCAATACCGTTATCGGCAGCAAAACGATGGATGGTCTGCACGGCAACTGCAGTGCGCGGATTGAGTGAATATGCACGGCGGCGACCTTGATAGGATCCTGGCGGTGTGGTCATTAGAATGGGCACACCTGGTAATGCCGTGCGGAGCATGCGTACAAAGCTGTCCATCTGCTGGTAGTGGCGCATTGCGTTATAACCTCGATTATGGCTCTCGTTGGTGCCAAAGGAGAGGATAAGCAAATCGGGGCGTTCAGCCTGTATCTCGCGTATCTTATTCGCAGTGGAAAAAGTCTCGCATGTGGCACCATTGATACCCATATCTGTATAGGTGAGACGTCCAACGGTCAACTGCAGAGAGTCACCCGTTGTGCGGGGGAGTATATGTCCCCTGATATGGCTATCGCCTACATGGAGTACACGAAGGATATTTCCCGATTTTTTGCGTCTGAGTTGCCTTACCTTTTCCCAAAAAGGAGCGAGGATGCCCAAGGTATCAACAATCAGATTTTCTTGCATCTGTTGAAAGGAATTGGGGATTATGGGTACCAGTGGCAAGGGCAAAGTGTCTTGCAACTCACCATATCGTGCCAAGGAGTCGTGGGCAACGATACTTTTGTCAAGGGCAGCTGCTACAGGCAGCGCATCTTGCGCCAAAAGGAGCAAGGGAGCGAGAAAAAAAAGCAAAGCGAGTAGGATATATTTAAGGGGATGTCTCATACGCACGCCTCCTATCGTATTGCTCTTTACCATATACTAAAGCCTCGAACAGCATACCAGCCAGATGTTTGCCACCTCGAACATTGATGTGGGTATAGTCGTAATTAGCCATTGAGGGCTTGGCATCAACAAGGGTCTTCATGCTTTCGTTTCCACCCATGGCCTCGAACATATTCCAGAAAGCCACGCCTTGCTCTGCCGCAAGGTTTTGCTGGTAGCGTACAAGGTTACGAATGCCTGGCATGGTACGCACCTCTCCTTCGGGTGTTTTGTAGTCACGGTCTGCAACGCTGACGATGAGAATACCTGCACCTGGGAAATATTCCTTGATATGTTCAATGGTGGTCTTCATGCCATTGATATAGTTATCGTAATTGCTTCCCAGCTTGGTAGCCACATTCAAGCCATATTGCAGGATGACCAGGTCATATGGGCGAAGTTCATAAAAGCGACGCATCATCTTGGCTGGCACGGAACGTACATTCAATCCCGAAGCACCTCGCATGGAGAAATTATCGAGGGCAATACCCGAATCGCCATCCATTGCCACACCATAGAACAGGGCACTGCTATCAGCCTCTTGCACGGTGAAAGCAACACTGCCCATCTTTTCATCTACCTTGGCAACCTGCAGTTCATTACCCTTAAAAATTTTGCTAAACACCTCCTTGTCATTCACTGTCGCGGAAATAGTGGCTTCATCGTAAGGAGTGAAAAAGAAGGAGGCATGATAGAAAGTGTCAATATGGGCATAGTTTCGTTTTTGTCCACGGAAACGGATGCTGGCCTTAGCATCTGCCTTGAAATAGTGGTTGGAGATGTCTTGAAGGGAACGGTCGAAATAGACGCTATCCATGATGGAGTGACGGGTCCACCCTTCAGCTATCTGGCGAGTGGTCATCCTGAAACCCGAAGAGATGGAGGTGATAGGTGAATAGCCCACACCACAGCCTCCATATTTGTCTTGCAGCATCTCTCGCAGGTCGGCAGTAAGGATGTCTCCCTCCACAAACGAGTCGCCATAATAGGCGATCCTAACCAGCCGTTGTTGGTAATTTAGCTCTTCAAGAGCTTGATAGAAAGGCATCATACCTCGTTGGGAGGCATCACTATAATCTTCTATGCAAATTTTATCAGTAGGACAGGTCTCAACAAAAGCCGGCTTGGGAGGCGGAGGGAAAGAGATATCCTCTGCTGTCTGCATTGTATCAAGAACGACTTCCTTGGGATTTAGGTCAGAAAGGAGGTTAACGGAACGTAAAGGATGGCCAAACACATAAAGCTGCGGAAGCGAGCCCAAAAGCAGAAGGCTACCCATAACGAGCAGTAACAATAGTCCAATATGATGAATGCGATTCTTCAACGCAGTTGCTCAAGATACTTACCTATGACATCGGCCTTTTCACTGCTTTCCTGAGAAAACTGTTCAAGCAAAGTTGGCTGGTAGGTGGACAATAGGCGAGTCATCATCTCCTTGCCCACGAAATCGGCTTCTCCGGTACCCGGGTTAATAACATAAAAGACCTTGTCGTTTAGGTTGCTGGCATTGATAGCATCACCAACTGTGCCACCAAGTTTAGAGCCTTCTTTGGGTACCAGAGTGCTGGAGGCTATCTGCCCCAATGGCTGTGCTTGGAAATAGACATGGCCCTTGATGAGTTCAGCCTGAGCATACCAGTTTCCGAAACGATACTTCTTATATTTCAGATGCTTGCAATTGATGTAAAGTGTATCGTTCAAGCGAACGGCATAGGTTCTTTTCTTGAGGTATCTGGATAACTCTTTGTTATCAGTTGAATAGATTTCGTAGTCAGCACCAGGGGACAAATATATCTGGCTCTTAGTACGCTTAGTCTTATTAAGGGTGGTTACCACATCGCCCTCATCGCTGAGCAAGTCAGCTAAATTGACAAACATCTTGTCCTGAGCCGATGCTGCAACGGCAAAAAACACCCCCAAAAACAAATATAGAACTTTCCTCATAGTATTATCATTATTTTTCGGTGGTAAATTTAGTTGATTATCTTCATTCAAGCAAGAATGTGGTACATAAAAAACAAAAAAAGTCGCCTTATCACTAAGGCGACTTCACAATATAGTTAGAGATAGTTGGTTTATTCAGCTTTCTTTTCTTCTTCTGCTGCAACCTCTTCTGCTTTTGGAGCCTCAGCCTCAACAACAGCATCTGTTACCTCAGCAGCAGCCTTCTTTGAACGACGGCGGGTGCGAGTTGACTTCTTAACTGTGTCTTTAGTCATGTTCTCATCGTAATCAACGAGTTCAATGAAGCACATAGCTGCATTGTCACCCAAACGATGACCAGTCTTGATAATACGAGTATATCCTCCCGGACGATCTGCAATCTTGACAGAAATCTCCTTGAACAACTCGGTTACAGCATATTTGTCCTGAAGATAGCTAAACACAACTCGGCGTGAGTTGGTAGTATCATTCTTAGACTTTGTCAACAAAGGCTCAACAAATTTCTTCAATGCCTTAGCCTTCTCAACGGTCGTAGTGATTCTTTTGTGCTTGATCAGAGAAACAGCCATGTTTGACAACATAGCAGCTCTATGAGAAGCAGTACGACCTAAATGGTTAAATTTCTTATTATGTCTCATTTTTTATTCTTTATCTAATTTATACTTAGAAATATCCATTCCAAACGACAGATTCAGACTCGCGAGCAAATCATCAAGCTCAGTGA
>OMSH01000309.1 GCA_900313715.1 uncultured Prevotellaceae bacterium | reverse complement strand
GACCATTATCGGAGGGGCAGTAAATGTTATTTTACTGCTCTTCAAATTTGTTGCTGGCATCTTGGGAAACAGTGCCGCCATGATAGCTGATGCCGTTCACTCCCTTAGCGACTTTGTGACTGACATCATCGTAATCCTCTTTGTTCGCATCAGTGGCAAGCCCAAGGACAAGTCGCACGACTACGGACACGGCAAATACGAGACTTTGGCAATGACCATCATCGGCATAGCATTGCTGGTAGTAGCAGTGGGTATATTGTATAATGGCGTGACAAAGATCATCAGTTGGGTCAATGGTCAGCAACTGACCGCACCTGGCATACTGGCACTGTGGGCTGCCTTACTGTCAATCGTACTAAAAGAAGCAGTCTATCACTATTCAATGGTGAAAGCACGAAAGCTCAATTCACCAGCTGTTGAGGCTAATGCTTGGCATCATCGCAGTGATGCCCTATCTTCCATTGGTACCGCTATTGGCATCGGTGGTGCCATCTTCCTCGGGCAACGATGGACGGTGCTCGACCCTATAGCATCAGTCATCGTGGGCATCTTCATCACTCATGTAGCTATTGGTTTGTTGCGCAACGGCATTGGTGACCTCATGGAGCAGTCGTTGCCCGATGAGGTGGAGGCTGAAATTCTGCAACTGGCAGGGTCTGTTGAAGGGGTAGATGAGCCACACGACCTGCGCACACGACGCATCGGCAACCACTACGCCATTGAACTGCATATCCTCATGGACGGTCAGATATCCCTACGTGAAGCACACGACAAAGCCTCTGAGGTAGAAGACCTACTCATGCTCCACTATGGTGATGGCACTCATGTGGTGGTGCATGTAGAGCCCAAATAAGCAAAAACTACTCTTTTTCTTCATATCTTTGCAACCTTTAGCCATCACGAAACGTCTAATTCATAAAATTAGATCACTATGATTATTCTAAAAGACATCAACAAGACATATAACAACGGCACCCCGCTGCATGTTTTGAAAGGTATTGACCTGCACATTGACAAGGGGGAGTTCGTATCCATCATGGGAGCCTCGGGTTCTGGCAAATCTACCTTATTAAATATATTGGGTATGCTCGACAACTACGATACGGGCGAATATTACCTGAACGGTACACTGATCCAGAACTTGAGCGAGACCAAAGCTGCCGAGTATCGCAACAAGATGATAGGTTTCATCTTCCAGTCGTTTAACCTGATTAGTTTCAAGGATGCAGTAGAGAATGTGGCTTTGCCACTTTTTTACCAAGGCATCTCACGCAAGAAACGCAATGCGTTGGCACTGGAATACCTTGACAAATTGGGACTGAAAGACTGGGCACACCATTACCCCAACGAGATGAGTGGCGGACAGAAACAGCGTGTAGCGATTGCCCGTGCATTGATTACCAAGCCGCAGATTATCCTGGCCGATGAGCCTACTGGTGCCTTAGACAGCAAGACATCTGTTGAGGTAATGGAAATATTGAAAGACCTGCATCGTGAGGGCATGACTATCGTGGTGGTAACTCATGAGAGTGGCGTTGCCAACGAGACTGATAAGATTATCCATATCAAGGATGGTATCATAGAAAGTATAGAAGAGAACTTGCATCATAATGCTTCGCCATTTGGCACCAACGGATTGATGAAATAATCATGAGAGATTTAATACAGGAAATATTGGTTTCACTGAGCAGAAACAAGCTGCGTACTGCACTAACCGGTTTTGCTGTAGCATGGGGCATCTTCATGCTGCTGGTACTCTTGGGCGCAGGCAATGGCATCATCCACACGTTCCAGGCTAATGTGAATACCAACGCTCTGAACACAATCACTATATATGGAGGTATGACTACCACTGCGTATAAAGGCTATAAGGAAGGGCGCTATATTCAATTGGATAACCGTGATTTGAAAGCTACCGAGGAAGACTTTCCTGAAAACATCATCACTACAGGTGGCTTAGTTAATCAGAACAACGTAACTTTAAGCTACGGACCAGAATATGTAACCATCCGCCTCAATGGTGTGCATCCCAACTACGATCACATCAATGCACTGCAGATAAAGAAGGGCAGGTATATCAACCAACTTGATATACGGGAGAAACGTAAGGCCATTGTGCTGCATGAAAAAACTGCTGAGATACTCTTCAAACATACCGATCCATTGGGCAAGTTTATTAAAGCAGGTGATTTGACCTATCAGGTGGCAGGTATCTACAGCGATCAGGGAAATGATCAAAACAGTCCAGCTTACATCCCTTTCACCACCTTACAGCAGATTTATAATAAAGGTAACAATGTAAACGTGATTGTTACCACCACTGAAGGACTTGACACCGAAGAGAAGTCTGATGCCTTTGAGAAAGAGTATCGTAAGACGCTGGCAGGCATCCACGACTTCGATCCTGAGGACAAAAGTGCTATTTACGTCAGCAACCGCCTCACCCAATACCAACAAGTAATGACGGCCATGGGCATGTTGCAACTAAGTCTATGGATCATAGGTATTTTCACTTTGCTGAGCGGCATCGTAGGCGTATCAAACATTATGTTTATCACCGTCAAGGAACGTACGCACGAGTTCGGTATTCGTAAGGCATTGGGTGCCAAGCCACGCTCCATTTACAAACTAATCGTACTGGAGAGCATTGCCATCACTACGTTGTTTGGCTATATAGGCATGGTATGTGGGGTAGCGGCTACCGAATGGATGAATAAGGCCTATGGCAGTACTACCGTTACTTTAGGTGACGAAAGTGCAACGATGTTCATCGACCCCACCGTAGATATCAG
>OMSH01000310.1 GCA_900313715.1 uncultured Prevotellaceae bacterium | reverse complement strand
CCTATATTGAACAGACGCATATAGGTCATCACCATGCCTGAGACGAGATTGCCGATGATGGAGGTGGAACCCAGTGAGACGATGATACCGATGAACACAGATACGCCTTGGAATACTTCGGAGTTGCTGTTGGGCAACAGGGGCCATATCCTGACGAACATCAGCGAATAGAGCAGTACTCTTAATATGAAATAGGTAGGTCTTGCCCAGTCGGGATAGAAACCACTGATTTTCAGTCGCTCGGCCGCAATCTCGTTGCTGATGTAACGGATGAACCTGACGAGGTAGTAGAAACATACCCAGATGACTGCTATCTGGAAGATGCTGGGGATATAGTCGATAACTGCCGTTACGATGTCTTTGAACGGATCCCAGATGTAACTGAAGATAGTCATTGTGAATGTCTTGGTCTCTGGGAAGATGGAGAATAGCAGGGGTATGCTGAGGAACAACTGGATGACGATGAGGGTATAGCGCACGATGTTGTAGGCTATCATCACCATAACACACTGCCGATGGATGTTCAGGAACTGGTAGTTTTCTGCACTGATGGGGCGCAGCAAGTTGACCACCTTGCGAATGAGGCGTATCCTGAAATGGGCAAAGACCCAGTTGGTAAAACGGATAAGGATGTATTGCGCGAAGATGATGAACGCTGCCAGCAGCAATCCTTTGAGTTTCTGCTTCAATCCATACTCATCGTGCAGTTCGTTGATTTTCTGTTGGATGATAGGCAAGTATTCTTTGGCCAACTCAGTACGGGTCTTATTATGCCAAATACCATCCATATCGGTGAAACTGAGCAATACCTGATGTCCCACCATAATGTCGGTAGAGATATCGTCTTCGTAGGTATAGATGGAATCAAGCGTGAGGGTGAGGCTTTGTCCGATGGAGATAATCATCTCCTTAGCCTCCTTGACGCGTGTCTCAGCCATCATGCCTCCTCTACGGGCGTAGAGGGTTAACAGTGTATCATCGTCGATGATGAGAGGGGCACCAGGGACAATCTGACGGAGCGAATCGACTCGCCTGCGTCGTTGCACTTCAGCCAGTGAGTCGTTCACATATTTCTGTCCTGTGCGTTCCAGTTCCTCCTGCAGGATGATTTGTTGCATCTTGAACTCCTGCAACTGACTGCGAAGCTCTTGCACAAGCGAGTCTTGCGCATTCTGCAGCGAGTCAATCTCTGCTTTTTCCGTCTGAGCTACAGCTATTCCCGTACATAACGAATAGCAGAGCACCAATGCCCATCTCAACAATTTCATCGTTTTTGTTTGTTAATCTCACCAACCGCCACTAATTCCACCATCTTTAGGTTCATTTACTGGCTCACGTGCACCAGGTGGTTTGAATCCTATTGGGATAATATCCAGTTTTCCTCCTCCACCAGACACCTGATCCAAATCTTTTTCGTCCAGATCCTGTTTCATAATTACATTGTTTTCACTGTTCAAGCCAGTGATAATACTTTCTTAACGGCATCATCAAGCTCAATACTGAGAACTCGTTTGGTACTTTCTGGCTCTTTCATGGTTTTAATTGATTAGTGATGATTATTTTCCGTAAAGTAAAGGCTTTTTTCGTAAACCACCAAACAATTAGGCTGTTTTTCTCTCTGCTCAGGTTTTTTTTCATACTTATCGTTAGAGACATACTTTGTGGATGGTCGCAGTATCAGCCTATTTTCTGCATATGCCACATTTGGTGGTTGAATAATGTCTTTTGGTTGATGCGTTGGAAGCCTAACGAGGTGTAGAGGCGCTCAGCATTGGGATTGTCCCTATCCACTAAAAGGCCAACTCGCTGGTGGCCCTCGCTGAAGGCTTTGTTACTCATGGCAAGGATCAGTTGGGCACCAATACCTTGATGACGGAACTTAGGGAAAACTGCAAGGGAATCGAGATAGAACTCGCCAGGTTCCGTTTCTTCTGCTACCTGAGGAAGGATGCCTGTCTGTTGCTCGATATAGGCAAGGGTAGGGCGTCGGAGTTGTTGTAACTGCGCGCCATCGTAGCCCACTAAGCCACCGGCTACTTGGCCATCTACCTCTGCAATCAAAGCATGATGATAGCTGTATTGCGAATCTTCCATCTTGGCCAATGCTTCCATG